>JAABPS010000016.1 GCA_011391835.1 Desulfobacteraceae bacterium | reverse complement strand
ATTCATTGTTGTTGTTGTGACCCTAAAATATTTTGCCGCTTATATGGGAGTCCATGTTGCCGTGGCTATGCTCATTGCCCTTTTGGTGTGCTTAATGCCCAACACAATCGGAGGATTATTGCCCGCCATAGGAATAGCGGGCATGGACAGATTGCTGCAGTATAATTTTATAGCGATGAGCGGCCGTGCAGTGGAAGCTTCCGGAGATGTTGATATTGTGCTGATGGATAAAACAGGCACGATAACTCTGGGCAACAGAATGGCGACGGAATTTGTTCCTCTGGATAAAAATAAAGAACCTGACTTCATCCGAGCAGCGCTTTTATCATCACTTGCCGACGATACGCCAGAAGGCAGAAGTATTGTTGTCCTGGCTAAAGAAAAGCTGGGAATACACGGCAGTGATATTCGTGCCCCGGAGGGCGCTGTTTTTTGTCCCTTTAGCGCGGAGACGCGTATGAGCGGTATTGATTGGAGCGGCCACCGGATTAGAAAAGGCGCTTTTGATGCGATCAAAGATTTCGTTGCGGTCAAAGGGGTGCATATAGCGCAGGATGCTGAAAAAATAGTAACAAATATTTCCACTGAAGGTTCGACGCCTCTTTTAGTTGCTGAAGATGGGGAAATTCTTGGCGTAATCCGGCTCAAAGATATTCTCAAAGAAGGCATCAGCGGCCGAATTGCCAAACTGCGGCAGTTGGGGATTAGGTCGCTCATGATTACCGGAGACAATCCTTTAACGGCGGCTACCATTGCTGCTGAGGCCGGAGTGGATGACTTTGTTGCCCAGGCAAAACCGGTAACAAAACTGGAGCTCATTCGTAAATATCAGGGAATGGGCCATCTGGTGGCGATGATCGGTGACGGAACAAACGATGCGCCAGCGCTGGCTCAGGCCGATGTTGCCGTGGCGATGAATGCCGGCACGCAGGCAGCCCGGGAAGCAGCGAACATCCTTGATCTCGATTCTAACCCAACCAAGCTTCTCGACCTTGTCGAAATCGGCAAACAGATTCTCATTACCCGCGGAGCGCTGACAACTTTCAGTGTCGCCAATGATGTCGCCAAATATTTTGCCATCATCCCGGCGATCTTTCTTCTGGGGTATCCTCAGCTGCGAGTCCTCGATATCATGCATCTGGCCAGTCCTCAGAGTGCGGTTCTATCAGCGGTGATTTTTAACGCCATCATCATTCCATTCTTAATCCCCTTGGCTTTACGCGGTGTTCACTACAACCTTTCCAGTGTTTCGGCCTTGTTGCGTCGTAACCTCCTTATTTATGGACTGGGAGGGTTAATATTGCCTTTTGTCTGCATAAAACTTATTGACATTTTACTATCTATATTGAAGGTATTATGAAGGAGGATCCAATGGTGCAAATAAAACGTTCTCTTCTGGTATTTGCCGGATTATCTCTTATTTGCGGTTTGATTTATCCGCTCCTCATTACCGCAATATCGCAGGTAATGTTCTTTTCGGAATCAAATGCCGGTATTATTAAAAAAGGCAATATAATTATCGGGTCGCAACAGATAGGGCAGCTATTTACCGGCCCCAAATACTTTCATGGCCGCCCGTCGGCTACAGATCCTCCCTATGATGCGAGTAATTCCGGCGGCAGCAATCTGGCGCCCTCCAGTGCAGAGCTTTTAGGGCAAGTCAAGATGCGTATTGAGCAGGTTCGCCGTGAGAATAAATTGCCCGCGAATACACCAATCCCCGCTGATCTGGTTTTAGCATCAGCCTCCGGGCTTGATCCGCATATAAGCATAGAGGCGGCGCTGTTTCAGGCTCCGCGCATTGCCCGCGAAAAAAAAATGACGGTGATGGACATCGAAAAAATGATTCGTGAAAACACACAGTATCCCTTTTTGAGAATTTGGGGAAAAGAGAGGGTACATGTGCTGAATCTAAACATTGCGCTCGATAACTTTAAGCCGCAACGATAATCCGTTTAACTGATAAAAAAGCAATCGGTATGGAAGAAAAAAAAATAAGACCTGATCCCGATGCCCTTTTGAAAGAAGTCGAAAAAGAAGATGCAAAGAAGGGAAGATTAAAAGTATTTCTCGGCTACGCTCCGGGTGTCGGTAAAACTTATGCCATGCTCAATGATGCTCATGTATTGAAGAAGCGCGGGATAGACGTCGTTGTGGGTATTGTCGAAACGCATAAGCGCGCTGAAACGGAAGCGCTTCTTGCCGACCTGGAAACAATACCCCGGAAGATAATTGATTATAGAGGTATTCCCATTGGAGAAATGGATCTCGATACCGTTCTTGCACGTCGTCCCGCCGTTATCCTGGTAGACGAACTTGCCCACACCAATGTTGAGGGCAGCCGCCATCCGAAGCGTTATCAGGATATCGAGGAATTGCTGGAAAACGGGATAGATGTTCACACTACGGTTAACATCCAGCACTTTGAGAGTATGAATGATGCCGTCGCCAAAATAACCGGTGTCCGTATGCTGGAAACGTTGCCGGACACTTTTTTTGACCGTGCCGACGAAGTTCAGGCAATCGACATCCCATGGGAAGAACTGATGCAACGGTTGAAGGAGGGCAAGGTTTACATCCCCGATCAGGCTCTCCATGCCATAGATAACTTTTTCCAACGAGGCAATCTATTTGCCCTTCGCGAACTCATGTTGACTCTGGTAGCTCGCAAAATGGATAGCGAGCTTCTCAATTATATGAGGGCAAAAGCGATTCCCGGTCCGTGGCCTGCATCGGATAAACTTGTTGTCTGCATTGCCGCCAGCCCCTACGCCAAACAATTGATCCGCAAGGCGTATTCTATCGCTAAAAACACTCATGCCGAATGGTACGTCGTCCATGTTTTATCCACCGGCCTTACCGAACCTTCGAGTAAGGATAAGGTCTTTTTGACGGATGCCATCAATCTTGCCGAAGAATTGGGGGCGAAAGTGGTAACTCTGTCCGGTTACGATATTGCGGACGAAATTCTGCGATTTGCCCGCGAGCACAATGTGACCCGGATAGTCATTGGAAAACCGCTGCGTTTCATGCTGGCCGAGTTTTTTAAAGGTTCCCCCGTTTTTCGTTTACTTTATGCCCGAAGCGAATTTGAAATTCATTTGATTACTCCGACTGCGGAAACAGGAGAAAAAGAATCCATCCCTCCCCCAAAAAAGGTGCCATTTAAATTACCCCACTATTTAATGACGGCGGCCATGGTTATTGCTGTCACGGGAGGCAATACACTTTTTCAGCGAGTTGTCGAACCGTCTTCGCTCGTTTATCTCTACTTAATAGCTATCATCGCCGCCGCTTTGTTATTCGGCATTTGGCCATCAATATTCGCCTCTGTTTTTAGTCTGCTCATTTTCGACTATTTTTTCACAGAGCCTCGATACAGTCTATCAATGAATGATCCCAGAGAAATCATCAACCTTTTGGTTTTTCTGCTTACAGCGATTATTGTCGGACAGCTCGTGAAAGTGGTAAGAAGACAGAATCTTGCTCTACAGCTGCGTTTGGAGCGGGTGACGCTTATTGAGGAGATGAGTAAGGAGTTTTTGACACTTCCACCGCTGGAACAGCTGGTTGAAGGGCTCGCGAGTTTTTCCAATGAGACGATCAGCACACTGGTGTTTCTGCGTACGACAATCCTTAATGACATTAGCAATCTGACGATCAAATATATCCAACATGTTATCAATGCACCGTGCGTTGTTTTCTTTAAAGAAAAAGGAGGAGATCTACAGGTATGGGCAAAAAGCAACTCGGCTGTTGAAATTAACGCAAATGCTGTTGCTGTTGCTAAGTGGACACTTGCGCACGGCAAAATTGCTGGTTCAGGCACTGAAACCCTTCCCAGCATATCCTACTTCTTTTTCCCAATTAAATCACAAGAGGAGACAATCGGCATAATTGGCATCCAGTATAGTTTCAAGAATCTTCTGCCGGAACAGCGCCTCATCTTAGGAACAATAGCCAATTTGACGTCCTTGGCCGCAGCTCGCTGGGTAAGACTATAATGAGGCAGCCGACTTGGGATGGCACAGGCAGCGCCAAGTATAACGATACGAGGGGAAAATATTTGCTTCTCAAAATAATGCAAGATATATTTAATTCTATATAGTTATGCCCCATTCCCCGACGGAATGTTAATGAAAGCGTTGTTCCAAAACTTATTGATTTAGTTAAAAAGGAGTCATGGCATGGAAGCTGACCAGACAATGAATGATACAAAGGAACCCATGGAGAATTTACAGAGCGAACTTATTCCTGAACTGAGAAATATTCAAGGCAGCGAAAGCAAATTTGGCTCACTAACACTGCTTATTGTAACTCTTATCATATTTTTTAGCGCGGGGATTATTTCGGTTAAATGGCAGGAAATACTTATTCTTATAGGCGTTCTTTTCTTTCATGAAGCAGGTCATTTTCTTGCCATGAAGTTGCTGAAATATAATGATGTTAAAATGTTTTTTATCCCTCTTATCGGGGCGGCAGTTTCAGGAAAAAATGAAAATGAAACAGCGGTGAAGAGCTGTATTGTTTCATTTATGGGGCCGCTGCCTGGAATTATCCTGGGCGTAATTTTATATTTTCTTTTCGGTTTTACAAAGAACTATTATATTCTAAAAACAGCTCAAGTCATGCTGCTGTTAAATGCGTTTAACTTCCTTCCAATTATGCCGTTAGACGGCGGCAGGTATATTGATGTTTTATTTATTGATCGCAGATATTTCAGATTATTATTTGCCCTGCTGGGCGCATCCCTTTTTATACTTCTGGGCGTGTTGGCCAAAGACATTATCATAGGACTGATAGGTATTTTTTTGGTTTTTAGCGCTTTTTCCAGCTTCAAGCTCTATGGAATTTCGAAAGCATTAAAAGCGGAAGGGTTCAACGCACGATCCATTAACGAGTTGATTAACAATGAAAATCTTTTAAAAATAGTTATTCACAAGCTATATGAAAAATATCCCAAACTGTTTAAGCCTAAAATGGTATATAGAGCAATATTTAATCAACTCACAACTATTGTGGACACATTAAAGTTTGTCCCTGCAAGAATAGTATCAAAGTCCGCTCTGTTAATCATATATGTAGTCATGGTTTTATCATCCATGGGGGTTACTTTTTTCTTTATGGCAATGGACTATAAAGAAGTCGCAAAGACAGAAATCGTTAATGGAACAAAACGTGCATATGTTGAACTTTATCTTTTTGGAGAAAAACGAAGTAAATATTCTTTAAATGACTCTTTGTTTTATCATGGAGAAGGGGTTGCTTACTGGTCAGGCAGTGAAACTGTCTCCGATATTTTTTATTATTCAGACGGATATCGTACCGGAGAATGGACCAAGTTTAACAACGCCGGTGAGCCAGTTGAAAAAAAAGTCTATGACAGAGGTCGATTGGTATCAGTCAGTAAGATGGAAGATGGAAGATGGATCAACACCAACTATGAAGATCTGTCCATCATTAGGAAATCGATGGAAAAAATCCAGCGCATATCTCAACCGTTTAAATCTAACTATAAACATTTTGAAGAATAAATGAATTGATTCAGGCAAATGGCTTTAGGCCGCTGTTAAGACCAATTCGCAATTTATGTGGTATTTAAAATTCTAAAGGGAGGAATGACAAATGAGCGATAAGATATATAGTGCTTTGCTGGCAGTAATATTGCTTCTGACGCCTGCTTTGCTGACTGCACAACCTGGCGAAGATAGCTTTTTGCAGGCATGGGAAAAAATCCAGAAGGATGATCCTAAAACAGCAATTTTTGAAAAAATAGCTAAAAATCGCTACAGGTTTAAAACCGAACGATTCCCCTTTGACGGCGAACTGAGGATATTAAATATTACTATAGATGATAAAAATATTTCCTCGGAGTATAATTATTTGATGGGAGTAATTGAAGTTGAGCTGGCCGATTTGCCTGAAAGCTTCTTCCAAAAATATTCCTATTCTTACTCCATATGGGCACGCAGCAATATGCTTTATTACAATGCCACGGACAATAAATGGGTAACGTCCAACGAGATTCTGTCAGTACAACAGCCGGAGGTCAAAGGCTGTTTTACCGGAAAATTCTCTTCGTTGATCTTTGATAATTTTTTTCTGATTATTTTTATATTTCTCTTAATTGTTTTTATCTTCGCCGTGAGAGCTACAAAAAAACAGCAGTTAAAATACAAAAAGTATATGGATAATTCTGAAGAAAAAATCAATAAATCATTTGAGCTGAGCCAGCAATCCCTGCGATTAAATGAAGAAAGCCTCAAGACTCAGAAACAAATACTGGAGCTTTTAAAAAATAAAAGGAATGCTTAGTAAGTTCTTTGAGACTTTTTTTGTTTTGATGGCGCATGATAATTTCATCTATTAATGCAAACTGCTGATGAAACTTGGGAATAGAAAAAATAGGTGATTTTAACTCTATAAATAAAGAGCCTTCACATGCTTCAAATCAAAGCGATACTTTTTATAATAGCACTTGCTGGAATTACATGGATTTCACGATCTTCATTGAGGGATTTTCGATCCCATGGATTTTACCGTTTTTTTGCATGGATCGCCATAACGGCACTGATTTTACTTAACATCAACTACTGGTTCTACGAACCATTTTGCTTGTATCAGATAATTTCCTGGATCCTGCTTATCATATCATTGCCGTTGGTTATTCGGGGAGTACAGTTACTTCGAAAAGCAGGCAAACCAGATGAAGGGAGGATCGATCCAGCGCTGGTCGGATTTGAAAAGACCACTCAACTGGTAACAGAGGGTATTTACCGTTATATCCGGCATCCCCTTTACAGCTCACTATTATTTCTTGCCTGGGGTGTATTCTTTAAATGTCCTTCCTGGACAGGAGGATGCCTGGCGGTTATTGCCACTTTCTTTCTGACAATGACGGCAAAAGTAGAAGAGAATGAGAATATAAAGTTCTTTGGTGATTCCTATCGGCACTACATGATGCAGTCTAAGATGTTTATTCCATTTCTGTTCTAACTATAAAACGCATCCAGCCGTTGGCCTCACTGTTAAAAAGAAAGTTGACAGATCCCCGTAGAGGTAATACTATTACCAGTATTACAACATAGTGGAGGTAACGCCATGCGCGTCACAACAAAAGGACAAGTAACCATCCCTCAGCACATTCGCGAGAAATTGGGAATAACCCCTGCTGTTGAGGTCGATTTTGTCGAGGAAAAAGGCCGGGTGTATTTAATAAAAAAAAAGGAAAGGAAGGCCTCTCCCCGAACATTCAGAAATATGAGAGGAATCGCAACTGTCAAAATGACAACAGATGAAATACTGGCGTTAACGAGAGGAAACAAATGAAGGGCGCTTTAGTTGATTCAAATGTTGCTCTGGATGTTTTTTTAAATGACCCCACCTGGGCGGATTGGTCTGAATCTATTTTAGAAGAATACACTCTGCTGACACATTTATGCATCAACCCAATTATATATTCTGAAATCTCAATTGGCTTTGAGCGAATAGAGGAATTGGAAACGGCTGTATCAAAAGTAGGATTTCAGATGATTGAAATCCCCAAAGAGGCATTATTTTTAGCCGGCAAAGCTTTTTTAAAATACAAGAAACGAAAAGGGATAAAGATATCACCACTTCCTGATTTCTATATCGGCGCTCAGGCAGCAGTGCTTGATTTCGATCTGATAACTCGAGATGCAACCAGATATCGTACGTATTTTCCAACAGTCCGTTTAATAAGCCCAGGGCATTAAGACGGAATTCTTTTAGAACCATGCAAAGGGGAAAACACCAAAGAATTGAGGAATGCCAGCAATGCGGAACCTGCTGTGAAAAAGGAGGGCCCGCGTTTCATCAGGAGGATAAACCGCTGATAGAAAAGGGCAGTATTTTATCAAAATACCTTTTTACAATTAGAGCAGGTGAACCGGTCTATGAGAATATAGCTGGTGGCTTAACTCGGGCTTCGTCTGATATCATCAAGATAAAAGGGAAAGGGGATACCTGGCGTTGCTGGTTTCTGAATGAAAAGAACAAAAACTGTGAGATATATGACAATCGGCCGCTGGAGTGCCGGGTGCTTAAATGCTGGGATACAAAAGATATTGAGACGATATATTTAAGGGATTTGCTGACGCGAAAGGATTTGATATCAAAAATAGCAGGCCTCTGGGATCTTGTGGAAGATCATCAACAGAGATGCGATTACGGATTGCTTGAAACCCTTTCAAGTACTTTTAAGGATAGCCACGATAAAGCCACAGAAGAAAAAGTTCTTGAAATGATACGTTATGATGCCCATTTACGGATTCTGATTGTGAAAAAAGGAAATATGGCACAGGGCATGCTGGAATTTTTATTTGGGCGCCCGATGCTGAAAACAATTGTGATGTTCGGTTTATTTGTTCAACAGGATGGGGATCACTATCGGTTGAGAATAAAATCCTGACATGCAAAAAAAGAAATATAGACAATGAAGATAACGATGCAGCCTATCGGGTATGTTTCGACGGAGGCAACAGAGATACCAAGAAGCTGGACCATATCAGATGTTGAAGGGTCGTTAATACTGGATCCGGCCTACCGGGAAGGGTTGACAGATATTGAACCCGGACAGCAGATATATGTGTTATTTCACTTTCATAAAAGTAAAAAATTCACCAATGAATTCCTCCGAATAAAGCCGCCTGTGCGTAATCGTAAAATGGGAGTTTTCAGCACCCACTCCCCGTTCAGGCCCAATCCCATTGGGCTGTCGGTTTTGGAAGTGACTGGCGTGGACGGCAATGTGATTTATGTGAAGGGGCTGGACATGATGGATAAAACTCCCATTCTGGATATAAAGCCTAAAGAACACCCGCCGTAGATGTATGTGGCAACACTCGGCTTCAATCCAGAAGTTTTCCGTGTTGCGAGAGATCGTCAAGCCCGTCTGGATCAAGGAGTTCTATCGTGCGTCCATCTACTTTAATATAGCCCAGATTGTCCATCTTTGAAAAAATTCTGGACAGGGTTTCAGGAATCGTACCCAATAAGCTCGCGAGCTGGCCTTTGGAAATATTCAGAGTAATGAGTTTGCCTGCGCCCTTTTCTTTGGAAAGAAGAATAAGGTAGGAAGCAAGCCTGGCAGGAACTTCCTTGAGGGACAGGTTTTCTATCGTCAGAGAGAATTCACGAAGTCGTTTGGATAAAACTCCCAGCATATTTAAAGACAGGGACGGGTTTTTTGAGAGGAGATTAATAAAGGAGGTTCTTGGGAAAAAAAGAAGATGGGTTTTTATAACGGCTTCTGAATTGGCAGGAAACCGCTGCCCTGAAAAAACAGGCACTTCACCGATAGGTTCACCTGGGCCAAAAAAGTGAAGAATGTGTTCTTTACCATCTATGGAAAGTTTAAATATTTTTACCTTTCCTTCAATAACGATATAAAAGCCGTTTCCCTCATCACCTTCGAAGAATATGGCCTCTCCTTTCCTGTAATGCTTATGGATCGCTATCTGGCTTAATTCTTGCAGATAATTTTCAGCAAGGCCACTGAAAAGAGGCGTAGTTGATATGATATTTAGTATTTTTTCCATGAGTTATATTTTTTTCAGAAAATACCACCCTTTTTTGACATAAGTCAAGGCAATGAAAATATAGATCCGGTAAAATGCAGTCAAACATCAAAAAAAGTAATTGGCAAATGGAGGAAGGATTATGAAATGCCCGGGACAGGATACACAATATTGGAAGCCAGGCGCTATCTTTGAGTCTAAATGTCCTAAATGCGGCCATGTTGTCGAATTTTTTAAAGATGATACAAACCGTAAATGTGTCAAATGCGGACACAGATTTGTAAATCCTGAAATGGACTTCGGGTGCGCCTCATATTGCCAATATGCGGAACAATGTCTGGGAACACTTCCGCCGGAACTGCTTGCGCAAAAGGAAGATCTTCTGAAAGACAGAGTTGCCATAGAAATGAAACGCTACTTTAAAGATGATTTCAAGCGCATCGGTCATGCGACACGGGTAGCGCGTTATGCAGAAAAAATAGGAAAATATGAAGGAGGCAACCTTGCCGCTATTTTATCTGCGGCATATCTTCATGGTATCGGCATTTATGAAGCAGAGCAGAAATATGTAAATACTCCAGCAAAACGCCAGGAAACAGAAGACCCGCTTATAGCCAGAGAGATACTCAAAAAACTGGGTGCAAAGAAAGAACTGATTAATGAGGTATGTGATATCGTAGAACACAGCCGCGCACCCGGACCGGATGCGAGCATCAATTGTAAAGTCGTATATGATGCGGATCTTATCGCAAATATTGAGGACAATCAGAAGGAAAACGATATGGATGATGCAAAAATAGAAAGAATAATTGAGACCTCGTTTTTGACCGATGCAGGTCGTTCGGTCGCCAGAAATGTCTTGTTGAAAAAGTAATAAACCAATTAACGAAAGGATAGAGGTGATATCATGAAAGTAAAAAGAAAAATAATAGAGATAAATGATGAGCTTTGCAATGGGTGTGGACAGTGTGTGCCATCCTGTGCCGAAGGTGCCCTGCAGATAGTTGACGGCAAGGCCAAGGTTGTTGCGGATATTTATTGTGACGGCCTCGGAGCATGTCTGGGGGAATGCCCGGTCGGGGCGCTCCAGGTCATCGAACGGGAAGCAGATGAGTTTGACGAAGAAGCAGTAGAAACATTTTTGGAAGAAAAAAAGAAACAGCAGAAGAATGATAAAAAAGAAAAACAAGAAACGATGGCGTGCGGGTGCCCGTCAACTCAGATACAGAACTTTGGATCCAATGATTCTTGCGCTGAGGCCAATCGTCCGGCAAATTTTGAAGAAGTAAACTCTGCGTTATCTCACTGGCCTGTTCAAATACGACTTGTGCCGCCTACAGCGCCTTTTTTAAAAGGGGCCGATCTTCTGGTGGTGGCGGACTGTGTGCCTATTGCCTTCCCATCTCTTCACAGGGATTTTTTAAAGGGCAAGGCGGTGATGGTGGGGTGTCCGAAATTTGATGACGTGCAGGAATATATTGACAAATTTGCCGAGGTTTTTAAAACAGCGAGCATAAAAAGTATCACAACGGTAGTAATGGAGGTTCCCTGCTGTTCAGGCCTGCCCATTATCGTAAAAAAGGGATTGGAAGCATCCGGGAAGAAGATTCCGATAAAGGAAGTGGTGGTCAGTGTCAGGGGAAAGATATTGAAATAAAATATGCGAATGTAGCCTGAAACCGTTGTATTCCATTCAGCAGGAGTGTGACTTAATCCGAATACTTATAAATAATAAACCTTGAAAATCCTTAATTCAATTGAGGATTTTCAAGGGTAAATTAATTTGTATTTTTTGATGGAATAAATTTAGTTTTATTTTAATTTATCTGGAATAGACATTTTTACCTTTTCTTCAACCTCATCTCTGAACAGCGGTTTTCAAAAAAGCAACAACAGGGTTGATATTGCGGAACCGCCTGCTCTGTATTCATAGGCCCCGCTGTCCCAGGTAGCACCCCGTGGTCTGCGGTTTCCTGCCAAATCTTTTTTTATATCAATACCGTAACGGGAATAAAACGCGGCATATATCGCATCTTCTGTATTTTTCCCAATAGCATCTGAATCGGATTGAAGAGAAAAATCAGACCCTGGAGTTTTAAAGGACGGTAATCCCTCGACACAGTTAGCGCACTCAGATGTCGCCGCATTGTAAGCAGCAACCGAAGTATAAACGGTGCCGCCGATATTGATTCTGGTACCCGGCGTAGTGTCGAATAAGTTGTAGTTGACATCCGCCGCCGCTGCCGGATCCCCGGCCATGCCGATATCGTAAGAATCCAATGACCGATGGGAAAAGAGATTGCCGGACACCCCATAAGGGCCGTTGCTGTCGCCGATTGCAATGCCTTTATCGGAGTCGTAAATAGTATTGTTTATGAAATAGGAAGTGGTAACCCCACGAATTACAAACGCCGCCCCAGGCTCGGAGTAATTTGTCAAACTCGTTCCAGCATGATTTATATCGTAAACCACGTTGCCGATGAAGTACACATTGGTCATACCGGATGTGCCGGTAACCCCTTGGTTACAATCATAAATTCGATTGTTTATGAACCATACCCAATCCGAGGATTCGTGCAATGTAATACCTGTCCCGACATCGTTGCCAACTGTTTGCAGGCGCATCCCGGAGCAAACATTCTCCGAGATGATGAAGTCGGTGCCATCCTTTGTGTCTATGCAATTCTCCTTACAATAAGAAATTGTGTTTCTACCCATATAAACGTACGAGGCATGATCGGTTTCCGATGCTTCCCCCGTCTGAATCCCATCAGCCTGGGTATTATAGATCGTATTATTCAGCAACCAGATATATCGGCAATGGATTCGTGGCTTGATTCCATGCCAGTCCCCCGCAACATCAACAACGGCACCAATATCGTGAATCAGGACATTGTAAACAATCATATAGGTGTTGCGACTCACATCACTGGCCCCTTCCATGCCAATGGCCGCGCCGGAAGCAGATAACACATTGCCGGTGTCATGTATTTCGGAGTTTCGGAACACCCCAAATGTTGTTTGCCACCCAAAGTCAAACCCTGCATAGGTATCGATCTTGACTTCTTCAATGTAAAAATATGTTCCTTTGACCGTGAACCCATTGAATGTGGGCTCACTGCCATCAACACCTTTAATCCAAACTGCGCCAGCTCTATTGGCAGACCATGCGTCAGACGTGCCATTGCACGTTATGTTTGGTGACGTGTTAAAATCATCGCCTGCTATTACAACCAGGGAACCGGCAGGTAATGTGGCAGGTATGGTTCGCCGTGGGGCGCCTGGATACCCATACGTACGCCCGCTATCCGTGCCCGAGCTGTCAATATAGTAATATCCGGCTATTTCCCCGCTCCACGGAGAGGGTACAGGCGGCGCTGCGTCATCAATCGGATCCTGATTCGCACCCCATGATATGGACGGATCCGGAATGCCCACAGGCATGACATAATCCGCGTATACTGGCTTGCAACACATTATAAATACTATTAAGCAAAAAATTCCCCGAAGCTTTGTCATCGACAATTACTCCTATGTCTTTTACTGATCGTTCATTTATATTCAATTGAAATTGAATGGATGAGGACTTTCTTTTGGCGGCGGAATATAGATAACTTTCTTTCGTATGTCAAGTTGTACTTAATTGCATGGGGCTATTCGTGAAAAGGACATCTTAGCTTCTCTTCTCTGAAAAATTCAGAGAAGAGCTTATTTAATTTTGTCAGGAATAAGCGTTCTGACCTTTTGCTCAATCTCATCTCTTATTTGGCGCATAAACTCGATGGGCTTCCCAGCAGGGTCAGGGATTGCCCAGTCCTCCATCTTTGCTCCGGGGACATACGGGCATTGATCCCCGCAACCCATGGTAATAATCCAGTCCGGCGAAGTTTTTTCGATGGCATCATTTATTGATTGAGGCTTTCGAAAAGCCATATCAATGCCTTTTTCCTGCATCACCTCTTCCATTACCGGATTGATTTCTTTCTCTGGCCGTGAGCCTCCGGTGATGACATCGACTTTATCCCCAAACAGCAGTTGTGCAAAAGCACCGGACATTTGGCTTCGGCAGGTATTTCCCACACATGCAAATAAAATCCTTTTTCGGTTATGAAGCGGGTCGATGAGTTGTGAAGCGGCATTTTTTACATCTTCATGAAGTGTCGGATGTGCTTTCATGTCACCAGAATTTTCAATATGCCGATATGTCAGACTGCCTTCATAGCTGGCATTCACTGCGTCAAAGAAGTATTTAGCAGTCAGCTGAACGCCATCGAATAGATTTTTACCTTTCGTGGCGCCAAGGGCGAGCAAAAATCCGCGTCTATATTTACTGAAGGGATCAAGCAGATTACACTTATATCTTCTTGCCCATAGTGCCTGGCTTCTGTCAATCAGCGCTTTTAGCTGCGCGGTAGCGCTGTAAAAGAATATGGGAGTGGCTGCAATGATAATATCGGCTTTTCGAAGCAGAGGATAAATGACGGGGCGCATATCGTCATCATCAATAACGCAATACCCATGTTTTTCGCAATACCCGCATCCCCTGCAGGGTTCAATCTTCATCTCGCATACATCAATGGTCTGCGTTTGAATACCCTGTTTGCTTATTTCGTCTAAAAAAGCGTTCAGTAAAAATGAAGTATTCCCCTTTTTCCGTGGACTGCCGAATAAGCCAAGTGCCAGCATATATGGTTCCTCTCATGTAAATTAGAATTCTTTGTTTATCTAAAAGAAATAAGCAAATAAATTTTGTCATTCCGGGCTCCGACCCGGAATCCAGTTTAATTAAATAAAGATAGAAGCCTGGATCCTGAATCAAAGCCTGTCCCGGACTCCGATCCGGGATCAGGGATGACATAAAGAAAAAAGATTTTTTCTATTACGACAACGCCTCCAACTCAAGGGAAGGTGATGTCAGTTGTGTTTACTGGTTTAGTCTATGTTTATACATATCATATCCGCCGCTGATGTTTTTGGAGCGAAACCCGTTTTGCTTCAGGATACGGTGGGCCAGATATCCTCTAAAACCAACTGCGCAAAAGAGAAAGTAGTCTTTTGTTTTATCCAGTTCACCCAGTTTGCCTCGTAAGTCATCGATGGGAATATTTAGAGCGTCTTTTACGGATCCTTCTCGCCGAATTTCCTGAGGTGTACGAAGGTCGATAATGATGCTGTTTTGATTCTTCATGCTTTCAAGTTCACCCCAGTGAACAATATCCATGTCTTTCTTTAATATGTTTGCAGCCACGAATCCCGCAATATTAACCGGATCTTTCGCGGACGAGTAAGGAGGCGCATAGGCCAGTTCAAGTTCTTCAAGGTCAAAGACGGTCATGGATCCCCTGATGGCTGTTGCAATAACATCAATTCGTTTATCCACACCCTGGCTGCCAATCAGTTGTGCGCCTAAGATTTTGCCGCTACCCGGTGAAAAAAGAAGTTTAATATCGATGGGTTTTGCTCCCGGATAATAAGAAGCATGGGAGCCCGATTGCGTAAAGCTGGAAAGATAGGGAATTTTTTCACGAAGCAATAATTTTTCATTGGCGCCGGTAGATGCAACGGTCATATCAAAGATTTTGACAACGGAGGTGCCCAGGGTTCCGTTAAATTTTGTCTTTCTGCCGAATACATTATCTGCTGCGATTCTGCCCTGTTTGTTGGCCGGGCCTGCAAGAGCCGTCATGGTGGGAAGCATTGTAACAAAGTCTTTTATTTCGACTGCATCACCCACTGCAAAGATATCCGGATCAGAGGTATTCATAAATTCGTTTACTTTAATTCCACCGCGTGTGCCTATTTCAAGACCCGCTTTTTTAGCCAGCACGCTTTCCGGTTTTATTCCTATGGACAAAATAACAAGGTCGCAGTTAAAATCAACGCCTTTTTGTGTGGAAACAATGATCTGACCATTCTTTTTTTTAAAAGACCGGACACCATTATTCAGTTCACAGGTAACGCCCTTTTCCTTAAGATGGGAATGAACGATGGCTGCCATTTCGTAATCGAGCGGAGCCATGACCTGATCCAGCATTTCAATGACCGTTGTTCGTACACCTCTGTGGACAAGATTCTCTGCCATTTCAAGGCCAATGAATCCTCCGCCAACGATAACTGCTGATGCGGGTTTTGTGCGGTCAACAAAATCTTTGATCCTGTCTGAATCAGGAATGTTTCGAAGATTGAAAATATTTTCACTTGCCACCCCTTCGATAGGAGGGCGTAAGGGCTCCGCGCCGGGTGACAAAATTATTTTATCATAGGTTTCAGAATAAACCGTGCCGGTTTTCACATTTTTTACGTCGATGCGTTTGTTTTGGGTATCAATATTTACCACTTCGTTAAAAATGCGGACGTCTATATTGTAGCGTGTGCTGAAATCTTCAGGGGTCGTAACAAAAAGAGCATCTCGCCTTTTGATGACATGACCAATAAAGTAGGGAAGCCCGCAATTGGCAAAGGAAATGTGTTCCCCCCTTTCAAAAAGAATAATGTGCGCTTTCTCGTCCAATCGTCGCGCCCGTGCTGCTGCAGTGGCCCCTCCGGCAACACCGCCGATAATTAAAAGTTTAACCGGCATAATAAAATAGACTTTACTCCTTATATTTTGATGGTGTTTATATTATATCGCTTCAGAGCTGCTGTTTTACAAGGCTGCTGATAGAGATCTCTTTAAGATGATGATTCGTATAAAAAGTGATTAAGGTATCATCTTGTGCAAGGCGACTGAGCCTATCATCATCTGGTATGTGCACATACAAACCACAGGTCCAGGCCGCCAGCCCCCTTATGTAATCGTCACGTGAATCGAGCAGTGGAATCAACAGCCGAAGCACACTTTTTGCGAGCTGGGGTCTGGCGTGCGCGAATCTGCCAATCCCCCACAAAACACCCCGTTGCAGGATTTCATGTTCAAGATAATTTCCCTCAAAATCAAGATATGAAAAAAGTATCTTGTGATATTCATCCGCAAGGGCGCCCTGTACTGCCAGAATTTCTCCCATGGCTTCAGGGGATCCCCAGCCAATACCACCGGATTCATCATTCAGGTTCCACATTAAACGCCGCATAATAATTCTGGCAGCCTCAAATTCCTTGTCTGCAAGCTGGGAGACAACAACCCCCATTGCCGTGACAGAGCGCCATTTTATAAGCGGGTCACTGTTCAACAAAAAAGAAAAAAGAGGATTAATTGACTGCTTTTCAGGCATCTCACATATTTTATCGAGACCTGCGTTAAAGTTTTCCTGACCAAGAAAATCAAGTATTTTCTTTTTCAGCTTTCTGCTGGACATTTGTTTTTATGTTTTATTTATTTCTTCCCACGACACACAATCTGCTGGGCAGTTCCGAATAACCGAATCAACTTCATCCTGTGGATATTGTGGCAAGTCAGCTACTTCGATATAGCCAGATACATTGA
>JAABPS010000015.1 GCA_011391835.1 Desulfobacteraceae bacterium | reverse complement strand
GTCCTGTTTGGAAGTTATCCTGCTTAAGAAGATGAAATATGTTATTTTTCAGCTTTCTGCCATACATTTTCTTTTAAAAAATGAAATTAAGAAGTTAACGTTTCAGGTTCTTCTCCAACTTAGTTGGAGAAGAGGATTCCGGGATTTGAGAGGCCAGGAGCCCAAGTGTTTGTCTATATCTTTATGTTTATTTGGTTATATAATCTATTATCTTATCATCATTCAACATAGCTGTTACTGACCATGTAATAGCGCCATCAATTGACCTATCAAATAAACCTGATTTATTTGTAGCTATGTAATTTCTTATATATCCATTGCCAGTTTCTACTTTTAGCTCAATTAAGGAATAGTAAACGTAAAACTCATAAGTAATATTTGCATCCACCACTTCAAGCTTAAGGGTTTTAAATGCATCATC
>JAABPS010000157.1 GCA_011391835.1 Desulfobacteraceae bacterium | reverse complement strand
ATTAATATGGATATTTGAGTCATCTCTGAGGTGCTGAATCCATTCTGCCAGCTTTTCGCGTTTTTTTCGTTCAGCGATCTCCTTAAAAATATCATCACGGATACCATCGATAGGACCAATATCTGCCCTTTCTTTCTTTATCTCCTTATATCGGGCTTCGATCTCCTCTTGGGATACATAGGTTCTTTTGGCAAATTCCTCCCCTTTTAGCTCCATCACATCTCTGATCAATGTTGCTTCCCAGTAGCGTTCTATGGCTTTGATGAATTTTTCACGTTTGTGCAGCTCAAGTTTGGTCGCTTCTTGAATAAGAAGTTCCTTTCGGATGAGCTGTTCCAGAAATTCTCTTTTTGCCTCTTTGGTGAGTTTGAAATCCTCATCAAAGTTAAGATCTGTAACTAATTGATCTTCAAACTCTTTTAATAAAAGATCATACTCGTTAACCTTTGCTATTATTTCCTTTTCTGCTGGCGGCGTCTGTGTACAGCAGACCACGAAAAAAGGTAACGCGAAAAAGAGTAAATAAATTTTTCTTGCATTCATAGGCTCTTTTTATCTCCCTCTATACAAATCATTTTTTAATATAACACATCGAATCGCCCACTATAAAAACTCATCCGAAATCAGTTGCTTAAATTTATTTCTAATATCGGCACAATATTTGCATATTAACTGTACAGGTTATTTAATTGACCAGATTTTACTCATAAAAACTATGTTGAGGCAAAACAATTATTAAATTGACACATTGCCAAATTTTAACAATTTATTTAAAATAGTTATAAGTAGTTTACACTAAAACCAGGGACAAGATCAAATTAAACTTTAATATTAAAATCAAAGGGAAAATACCATGAAAAATTTTAAAGTCATCCAAAAAAAGGCTCTTTTCTTTATCGTTGGTTTGTTTTTAATCATGTGCTTTGGTGCGCCAGTGATAGCCGCCAATGAAGCCGATAAAGAAGAAATTGACATGTCAGGGCCTGAAGAGGCCCTGCAGGATGCGATGGATAAGCTTTTTGACGTAATCGACACCGTTGAAAAAGAAAAAAACCTTACCCAGAACGAAAAGACAAAAAAGATTCTTGGTTATGTCAAAAATGCGCGTTGGGGCCCTGAAAAAAATAATTATTACTGGGTGATAGATCTTAATGGCACTATGCTTGGAGAGCCTGTATGCGTTGATCTTGAGGGGGAAAATGTTAAAAGTTATAACATTATTGATTATAAGGATAACCCGGAGGGTAAAAAAACGCTCATTGATGTAATAAAAAAATGCAATGAAAAAGGCCAGGTATTTTTCCAGTATTTACTGCCGGAGTGTAGAAGGGAGACAACTAACCTGAAAGTAGCACTGGCAAGACTGCTTGTTTATAAAAAATGGATCATCATTACTGGAATTTATTATGATACCATCGAAGCATACCAGGCCCCTGTTGAAACAAATTTCTTTGTTCCTGCTGACGATCTAAACCCGATAGACGACAGTGAACCGGCCAGCGGAACATAATTTTTATGTATTTTGTAATTGATTTTATTTCTGCAACGGTATAATGGCGATAACTCATTGGAAACAAACTATAAGAAATCAAAACAGTTAAGATGGTTAATCAAAAAATAGGTCTATCTTTTTGTATTCGTTATGGTATAATGTACAGAATGGCTCTTTATGAAATCAATTTGCTCATTTGTTGCTTCGGTTCTACTCATTTGGCTTCTTGCTGCGACAGGATTTTGCAGAACAGAGCTGATAATTAAACCAAAGATATCCACGGCGGCTCGTTTTGACAGTAATTTTTATTTGTCTGAAACGGATGAATCCGCTGTGTATACATATCTCGTTCAACCCGGAATAAAACTGGGATTAAAAGCGCCAAAAACCAGTATTTCGCTTGACTACGATTTTGAAGCATATTTCTATGACGGAGAAGGATCTGAAGCGTTAGGCATTGATAAAGCAAGCGACCAGAATTATTATGGCCACTTGATATCGCTGGACAGCGAGTATAAAGCGACATCACGATTACATCTCGGCTTTAACGATACGTTTTACCGGACGCGCTATCCGGTAGCCTACGACAGGCTCAGCGATAATACATACAATGTCATATATAAAATAAATCGCATGACGCCCTCGTTGCTATATGATTTTGAAAACCGGTTTTCCCTCGGGCTTCGCTATCAGCAGACAGATGTGGAATATGAAAATTTAGAACAAAGCGGTTTTACAGAACAACGGGCATATGCTGATCTGATGTACCACCCAAACAGACGAACAAGCCTGGGCATTGATTACCAGCACTGGATAGCGGAATATGAACAGGGAGAATTAGATTATACATCGGATCAGATTGGGATTAACTTCCAAAAACGGTTTAAATATTATACGTTTGACGCAATGACAGGATATCATATTCGAAACTTCACGGATGCCGATATGGATTCTGCGGACACTGTTTCGTTTAAAGTTTCATTTACCGGCCAGAATCCTCCGCCACCAGAACTCAGGCGTCCGCCAGGCGAATTTTTCATAAGATCCAAAAGCCATTTCTATGTGGCAGCTGAAAGAAATTTTAACAATTATGGTTCATATTTCACTGCCGACCGGTTTACCATGAGCGTAGGACATGTGTTTGCCAGAAAAATACTTGCGAGAATAAGAGGATACTATCAAATCAATGACTACGATCAATTTGATGAAACAGGCGCCGGAAGAAAGGATAAAACGTTCAATGTTTCAGGCTCTCTCAGTTATTTATTCAGTAAAAATTTGAGTCTTTCATTAACAGCCGGCAGAGAGGAGCGGGAATCGAGCCTGCCGGGATATGGCTACGAGAATACTTTTTATATCATGACATTTGATTTTAATTATGACATTGGCGGCCGAGGAGGCGTTACGGAAGAAGCTTTATATTATTAAACAAGGGTTATTCTTATGCTTATAAAAACTTCATATTTAATAATGTCAATTGTTATTGTGCTCCTTTTTGGCTGTGCAACATCACCGGTAGCCATACAATCACAGGAAAAAGAAATCGCTGATGTCAAGGAAAACACTTATAATATAGGCCCCAATGATGTAATAAATATCACTATTTATTCAGGAGGAGAAATCCAGCATAATGAAGACCTCACCGTTTCCTCCCAGGGAACCATCAACGCCCCTTACATCGGAACTGTAAAAGCAGAAGGCTTGACTCTCAGTGAGCTGGAAAACATTATAGCGGAGCCTTTAGGGAAAGAATACTTCGTTGATCCCAAAGTAAATGTCAGCCTTAAACAATCCAAATTAAAAATTTATGTGGAAGGAGAAATAAAGTCGCCAAACGCCTATGAATTCGAACCGGGCATTACTGCGTTAAAAGCGTGTATCACAGCAGGCGGTTTCACCACATTTGCTGCTCCAAACCGCACAAAAATTATCCGTAAAAATAAAGATAAAATAGAAATTATAAAAATAAATCTGGAAAAGGTGAAAGACGGGAAAATTTCCGATATCGAATTAAAACCCGGCGATCGGATACATGTTCCCGAATCATGGCTTTAAAAAAATACTGGGTCATCAAAGGGCCAGAATGCATTTTCAGCGTGTTTTCCGCTGTCTCTAAACGTCCCTTTGCACCCCGAACAATGATGATAAGAATATCATGA
Source organism: Desulfobacteraceae bacterium (assembly GCA_011391835.1). GTDB lineage: Bacteria > Desulfobacterota > Desulfobacteria > Desulfobacterales > JAABPS01 > JAABPS01. The sequence goes on along the minus strand of JAABPS010000157.1, from coordinate 2,975 downwards.
ACCCCATAACAGATAACCGGCAAAGCGGCAGCGGCATCAACATAACAGAGTATTATCACATCATCACCCGCAACAGGTGGATTATTTTGGCCACCGTGGGCATGGCATTGCTCCTGGCATCCGTACACAATGCCCTCTTGACACCGATTTACCAGGCTACAGCCACTATTATTATTGACAGTGACGCAAATAAATCCTTTCTGCCAAACGACCGGCTTTTTTATGAATCGTATGTTTCGCAAACCTTGACGTTTAACACGCATTTTGAACTAATAAAATCAAGCCCTGTTATTGAAAGGGTTATTAAAAAGCTGAATCTGGACAAACATATCAAAGATGACATGCCCGAAGCCGGGAAAAACCCGATCCGCAGGTTCTTTTCCCAATTTCGAATTAATATTTTCTTCATGCTCGGCAAAAGTGGCAAAACGCTGAGCCAGGAAGAACAACTGGCAGGCCTGGTGCAATCCATTCAGGGCATTATAACTATTGAACCAATTGAAGATACACGTCTTTTAAAAATCAATGCCATGAGCCCTTCTCCAGAGCAGGCCAGAGATATGGCCAATGCAACCGCCCAGGCATACATTGACTTTGATATTAATAACCAGATGAAATCTTCACAAAATACAATGAATTGGCTCACCAACCATCTGTATGAAGTCACAAAAAAGCTTGAAGATGCTGAGGCGGAATTTTTAGCGTATAAACAACAATCACAGCTTATTTCCATGGAAGACAGCCAGAATACCACTGTGCAAAAAATAACTGAATTTAATGACGCGTACCTTGAAGCAAGGAATAAACGTCTGGAGCTCGATACAAAGCTGGAACAGTTAGAGGCGATCTCAAAATCAGGAAAAGGAATCCCGAACCTCAGTTCCTTGATTCAAAATGAACTGATCAACGATCTTCACAGCCAGCTTGTGAATGCGGAAGTAGAACTTTCAAAGCTCATGAAAATTTACAAACCAAAACATCCTAAAGTGATACAGTCCAGCACGAATGTTTCCAAGATCAGATATAAGCTTCAGGCAGAACTGCAAAAAGAAGTGGAAAATCTGAAGGCCGAACGATCCATCCTATTGTCCAAAGAAAATGTTTTCCAGAGTACCATAACTGACTTTAAAGACGAAGCTATGGAAACAGGAAAAAAAGAACTGAAGTACACAATCCTAAAAAGAAATGTCGACATAAACCAAAACCTGTACAATGCACTCCTGACAAGGCTGAAAGAAGTAGATATCACTGGAAATATGCAAGTTTCAAACATACGGATTACAGGAGAAGCATCGCTTCCGAAATATCCGGTGAATATAAATACGCAGCGAACACTTATCTTAGGCCTTATCATCGGGTTGATGATCGGAATCGGCCTGAGTCTGCTGCTTGAATATATGGATGTATCCCTGCGCACGGAAGAAGATGTGCAAAAATATATTGACCTGCCAGTATTATCTGTAATCCCGCTGGCTGAGTTAACTGAAGAAAATCAACCACCTGCAACCAAACAAACAATATAAGGCGTAACTGTGAATATACAGGAATTCATACAAAACAAGATACAGGATAAAATCCGAAAACCTCCGGAATTTTCATTGTCTGATATGTTTTTAAAAAGTTATCCCCCACATTCCAGATTTGCGGAGAGCTATCGGACGCTTAGAACCAATATCAATTTTTCCTCTATAGATAAAGAAATCAAATCAATACTGGTCACCAGTTCTGCTGAAAAAGAAGGAAAAACAACCACGGCCGCTAATATTGGCTACACCTTTGCACAAACCGGCAGATCGGTTCTGATGATAGATGCGGACTTACGAAAACCCACATTGAGTAATCTCTCGCCCAACAAACATACGCCCGGCCTTTCCGGCATCCTGTCCGATATTTTTGGCACAGAAGTCCGAAAAGGTTCCCTTGAGGATTTTGGCATCAGCGATATCTTCAGGCTCCTTGAATTCCAAAAAAAAACCGGGGTGCTGTCTCTGGATAATGGTGAGCACAAAATAAATATCTATTTCCAAAACGGAAGCTTGATTGATGTCAACTGGCTCTCACGGCCAGAGGAAAGAAGACTGGTGGCGCTTCTGATAAAAAATGGACTCATAACAACAGAGCAGGCCGAGGAAGCGCTCACGCGAAAACAGAGCACAGGGCAAAAAATTGGTTTTGTTCTGATTCGAATGGGTCTTATAAAAAAGGAAGACCTGGCAGGATTTATCAGCCTGCATATGATAGAGGGTCTTCGAACAGCGCTTCATCTGAAAACGGGGACTTTTTCATTCGAAAGGCTCCCTGAATCCTATTTTGATACCCCATCGTTTAACCCTACAGATCTTGCTGAAGTGTACAACCAGGTTGTCATTGGAGAAGAAGAATTGCCGTTTCTCCAGAAAAAAATTAATACACTTATTCAAGATACCGGCGTTGAAAATCTTTCCATCCTTCCAAGCGGCCCGCTTCCGCCGAAACCTGCCGAAATAATCGGATCAGACCGGATGTCATTTCTACTATCATTTTTCAAAAGACGGTATGATATGCTGATCATTGACACCCCTCCTATTTTGCCGGCAACCGATGCCCTGCTGTTAGCATCCCAAACGGATGGCGTTGTGCTCGTAACAAAGGCCAACGCTACCGATCGAAGAATGGTAAAAAAAGTTGTAGATCAAATACGAAACGCCCAGGCCAATCTGATTGGCATTGTGCTTAACCAGGTAGATATAAAAAAGGAAGGTTATTATAAATATTACAGCAAGTACTACTCCAAATACTATGGAGAAAACCCTTAACACCTTGGCGTGCATAAGAATAAAAACACCGCAGGATGTATAACCTATTCAAATTCTTTATATCCGCCATTATCATTTCCCTATTTTTGTTTCTTTCATATTTTCTTTCTATACGCTTAATCTCACAGGTATATAATCTCCAAGCTGAAAATAATATCAGGAAAGAACACTATGACATTG
>JAABPS010000156.1 GCA_011391835.1 Desulfobacteraceae bacterium | reverse complement strand
TGCTTTTCCGTAAGCATTCGGTGTTTTTCCTTTACTTTCTGGATAACATCATCAGGAGCTTTTGCCATAAAGTTATCGTTTTTAAGTTTTTTGCTTATGGCTGACAACTCATCATCTATCTTTTCAAGTTCTTTTTCAAGACGGAGAGCCTCTTTTTTAAAATCGAGGATTCCTTCCAGAGAAACAAATATGGACGCGCCATCGATGACGGATGCAACTGCGGATGAAGGTCTCTCTTCAGGAGTTGTTATAGTCAGGGATTCAAGCTTGGCAAGGTCTATAATAATATTTTTATATGTGTTTGCTGTTTGAGTAATTTTCGGGTCAGTCGTATGAATTGCGGCTGTAAGGGACAACGAAGGACTGATATTCATCTCACCTCTAATATTTCGAATACCCGTAATCACTTTTTCAATGATTTCCATTTTTTCTTCAGCATCTTTATTTTTCAGCGTATTCGCGGCGCTTGAATCATTTGATGGAAAATCGGTCTTAAGAATCGAACCTTCTGTGCCAGGAAGTTTATGCCATATTTCTTCAGTGATAAAGGGCATAAACGGATGGAGCATAATCAAAATATCATGAAGCACCCGCCACATGACCGATAGAGTTGACAGCCGGGAACTTTTTTTATCCTTTTCATAGAGAACGGGTTTGATGGCTTCCAGATACCAGTCGCAGAATTCATGCCATACAAAATTGTAAAGCGCCGTGGCAGCATCATTAAATCTGTATACTTCAAGTGCATCTGAAACGGTGTCTATGATTGAATGAAGCCGTGAAAGTATCCACTGATCCGGGAGGGAAAGATCTTTGAGAATTAATTCTTTTTGCCCTTCTTCCAGGTGCATTAGAGCAAATCGTGCCGCGTTCCAGAGCTTGTTGACAAAGTGGCGATATCCTTCAACGCGTTTTTCCGACATTTTAATATCTCTTCCCTGGGCTGCAAAAGCAGCCAGGGTGAACCGAAATGCATCGGTTCCGTAGGTATCAATAATGGTAATGGGGTCAATGACATTTCCTTTTGATTTGCTCATTTTCTTGCCGTCTTCATCTCGAACAAGGGCATGGACATATACATCCTTAAAGGGGACATCATGCATGAAATGAAGTCCCATCATCATCATTCTGGCAACCCAGAAGAAAAGAATGTCAAAACCGGTAACCAGTACAGATGTGGGATAAAAAAGCTTTAATAAGGGTGTTTTTTCAGGCCAACCCATAGTAGAAAAGGGCCACAATGCGGAACTGAACCAGGTATCAAGAACGTCTGTTTCCTGAACAAGGTCAGTTCCCTTGCAGGTATTGCAGGACGTTGGGGCATCCATTGCAATGATCATTTCATTACATTTTTTGCATGTCCAGGCAGGGATTTGATGCCCCCACCAGATTTGACGGGAAATACACCAATCTTTGATATTTTCAAGCCAATCGAAATAGGTATTGGCCCAGGTATCCGGTATAATTTTTGTTTCACCGTTTTTTACTGCAGCGATGGCCTTTTCTGCCAGCGGACGTGCTTTTACAAACCATTGTTCAGACAGATTCGGTTCAATAATCGTTTTACACCGGTAGCAGTGGCCGATACTGTGCCTGTAGGGCTCTATGTTAAGCATCAGCCCCTGGTCTTGTAGATCCTTAATCACTGCTTTTCTGCACTCGACTCGATCAAACCCTTTGTATTTACCTGCTTCAGACGTCATCGTTCCGTCATTCCCTATCACGACAACGCTGGGGAGCTTATGCTTGAGGCCGATTTCAAAGTCATTGGGATCATGGGCAGGGGTAATCTTTAAGGCGCCTGTTCCAAATGACATGTCAACATATTCATCTTTTATAATCGGAATCTCTCTATTCATGAGAGGGAGGATAACGGTATGATGCTTCATCCCTTTATAGCGTTCGTCATTGGGATTTACGGCCAGGGCAGTATCTCCCAGCATGGTTTCAGGCCGGGTGGTGGCTATAACAATTCCTTCTGCACTGCCGGGAAAAGGATAGCGGATATGATAGAGATTTCCATCTACTTCATCATGATCAACTTCAAGGTCTGCAAGCGCTGTCTGGCACCGGGGACACCAGTTAATGATGTATTTCCCCCGATAGATCAGATCTTCATGGTAAAGCTGGACAAACACCCTGCGTACGGCTAACGATAATCCTTCATCCATTGTAAAACGTTCACGAGGCCAGTCACAGGAAGCGCCCATTCTCTTTAGTTGATGAATAATAGCGCTGCCGTATTCTTCTTTCCACTGCCAAACGGCATCAATAAATTTATTCCTTCCGAGATGGTGACGGTGAATGTTTTTCCTGGCCAGCATTTTTTCAACAACATTTTGGGTTGCAATACCTGCATGATCGGTTCCCGGCATCCAAAGGACATTGTCGCCCTTCAACCGTCTGTAACGGCAAAGAATATCCTGAAGCGTGATATTGAGGGCATGCCCCATATGAAGAACCCCCGTAACATTGGGTGGTGGGATGACAATGGAATATGTTTTTTGCGTATTTTCTTCGGTGGCTGTGAATAACTTTTCTTTTTCCCAGAAATCATACCATCGTTTTTCCACTTCATCAGGCTGATATGATTTATCAAGTAAAACGGAATCCATCAATTTTTGCTCCTTCTGTTTTGTGCTGAATCGAACCATAAAAAAATAGCGTTGATGAATGGCCTCAAAATTGAAAAGGGGATTATTGAATAATCCCCAGAATAATCTTGATTGATTTAAAGACCACCCGGCGGTTCAGTCAGGCCGATTTACGGATTAAAATATTTCACACATCGTCGGCGGTTCCCTTCAACAGCTCTTTTTTAATTTTTTCAATATCAGTTTTTACTGCTTTTTCAATAATATCCGCTATCATAGTATCAATTTTTCCCGTGAATATTCTTTTGATGACTTTTTCCAGCGCCGCTTCAAGCTGATCAGATTGAATAGACTGTTGTAGCGGATGCAGTTGAGCTTTATTCAATTCCCTGCCATTTTCGAATCGTTCCCGGCGGGTATCATATTCTGATTCAGACACAATCGTCAATTTGTTATCATCCTCTGTTTCTATATTCATAAACAGGTCTTTTTCGGATTCTAAATCCATACCCAGTGAATCAGCGATGTCGCGATCCGTGGCGCTTTCTATTTCCAGAGACACTTTTTCAGTGGATCTGGCGATATCTGACTGTATGAAGCTTTCTTCTTTGGGCGGAGGTTCGATTTGGGTGTCTTCAATTAAGACCAGATTACTATCTAAAGCCGACGCATCTGTAAATGCTGCAGACCTGTCAGTGATAATTTTATTATCTTTCGGCTCAGTAAGGACGGCCAGTTCATCATCATTGTTTAATGATTCATTGGAAAAAACAGTATCGTTAAACATATCCTTTTCAATTGGATGTAGTTTATCATTTATTTGAGCAAGCACGGAGAATTCATCGTCATTTTCGGATAGTTCCTTGGCAAAGACGGTGGCATCAAACATAGAGCTGTCTTCACGTGATAAATCTTTCTTCTTTTGGGTGAGAATGTCCAAATCCTTATTCATCCGGAGATCGTCTGGCTTAGATGTGCTGCCGGAAAAAACGGTATCTGAAAGGATATCATCATCATCGATATACGCTTCATCTTTCGTGTCTGTAAAAATAAAGAGGTCTTTGCCGTTTGAGGTAAGGTCTCTGCCAGCACTTAACCCTTCTTTGGAATTAACTGTATGTTCCGGCGGTTCGCTTGCCGTCTCTGTGAGTTCAATAATATCATCATCAGCGTCATCGCTTTCTGCTTGAAAAACAAACGTGGTATCATCTACGGAAAGATCGTCCAAGAAATCGGCGGGTTCAATAATTTCTTCATCGGATTCAGCGACAGGAGTATCATCCGGGTCAGTGAGTTCAATGATTTCTTCATCGTTGTCTTGAACTTCATCCAAATGATCTTTTTTATCATTCATGGCCAGTTGATCGTCCAGAGGGTCTGTTTGCCCAAATAGTTTATCGAGTTCATCCTTTTTTTCCATACCAACCCCCGTGTTTAATTCATACCATTTTAGGTTCTAAAAATATCACACACTTAAACGAGTGTCAATAAATTTACTTTTAGGATTCTCATATATGCCTGATAAAAAAGATTTACAAATTCAGTGATTAAATTTTATAAAAGACCATGAAATATTTTTTCTTGGAAAACTCGAATAGCCTGAAAACGACCTCTGCCGCTATAATCAGCGGATCCGATGCACGGCACATCAAAAATGTGTTGAGGCTGAGTCCCGGAGATATCATCGGGCTTTTTGACGGTACGGGTACAGAGTATGAAACAAGGATAACGGCATTTTCCAGAACGGGTGTAGAAGTAGCTCTGATAAAGCAATTTCAAAAAGAGACTGATTCAAAAATTCAAATTGATATTGCACAGGCCCTTTTAAAAGACAGGAAAATGGATGATCTCATCCGGCAGCTTACGGAACTGGGTGCTACCCGCTTTTTGCCGTTTATCTCTCAGCGCTCCATTCCACGCCCGGACAAAAAGCGTCTGCTTTTGCGCACACAGAGGTGGGGGAAAATAGCCCGCGAATCCCTGAAACAATGCCGGCGAAGCTCTGTCATGAAAGTCGAGGAAATAGTCTCCTTTGACAGCATGTTGAATCTGGCGGGCGGCAGTGATCTAAAGATCGCTTTCTGGGAAGATGCGGTACAACCGACCCAATCTGTTGTGGAACTTACGGGGAAGACAGCGGTCAAACGAATAGTTGCTATATTGGGGCCGGAAGGCGGGTTTACGCAAGAAGAAATGGATAGAGCCACCGCAGCCGGATTTAAAACAGCCTCTCTTGGGCCGAGAATATTGCGGGCCGAAACAGCCGCTATTACAGCATGCGCGCTTCTGCAATATCTTTTTGGAGACATGGGATAGAAACTTCTTGACAATAAAACAAGGCTTTAATAGAACCATCATTCGATTTTCCAGTTTGTGCCAGCGCCGAGGTAGCTCAGTCGGTAGAGCAGGGGACTGAAAATCCCTGTGTCGGCAGTTCGATTCTGTCCCTCGGCACCAGTAACATTAAGGATTTATTGCTTTGGCGATAAATCCTTTTTCGTTGGTACAGAGTACTGAGGCTTTAACGTTCAAGCAGGATCTGATTCTTTTTTGACCGGCTTTCTCCTGCGGATATGACACGGATAGCCGGTTTTCCTTTCACAGGGCATTTGTTTTCACAGATACCGCATCCCACACATTTTTTAAGATCCACATAGGGAAGCTGTACCATGATTTTTCCCCCACCGGACGCAGGGGCATCGGCTTTGACTAAGTAGATGGATTTCGGAGAGGTTGGACAGACCTCCTCACATACAATACAGGGGCTGTTTCCTGACCAGGGCAGGCATCTTCCGCGATCCAGATAAGCGGAGCCGATTTTAATGGGGAGTTCGATCTTTTCCTTAAGCGAAATTTCTCTGATGGCGCCGGTGGGGCAGATGCTGCTGCAAAGCGTGCAGGAGTATTCACAATACCCGTGGATCATAATTAAATTGGGCGTCCAAAAACCGGCCATGCCTGCTTCTGACAGGGCTGGATTGATGACATTGGTAGGACACACTTTCATGCATAAGCCGCATCTCTGGCATAATGCCAGAAAATCTTTCTCCTGAACTGAACCCGGAGGCCGGATAAGAAGCGGGTTGGGTATATGATGGATCTGACCGTCCAGCCGTCCCAGAAGCGGAAGGGAAATACCTGCCGCAACACTGCCAAGCAGCGCGCGGCGTCCTATATCGGGCGATGGACTGGGTGGTACTGGCAAACGAAATTTAAAGGAAATCACATCTTCCGGACAGATGTGAAAGCAATTAAAGCAGGACAGACATTCGGTGGATTCCCACTGCTTCCCTGGAATGGGGGATGCGGCGCCCGGACAGTGCTTCACGCACAGCTTGCAGTCCGTACATTTTTCGATGTCTTTTTCAAGTCTCATGATACTGAATTTTGAAACAATCCCAAGCAGAGCCCCAAGAGGACAAAGAACCCTGCACCAGAACCGGGGTCTGATACGATTAAGAAAAAGTATAAAAAGAAACAGTGCACCAATCAGCCAGCCGGTTTGAAAGGATTTATAACCATACCCAAAAACAGGTGACACAAAAACTTCAGCCGCATAGCTTGCCAGATTCAGCGCTTTGATATCGCTTCTGGCCATGATATCAAACAGCTCCTTAAAACCGATGCCTGCGCCAGGGAAGATGGCCAGGGCGAGTGAGCGAAAAAGAAAAGAAAAGGGATCCATTATGCCTGTAAAATTCAGGCCAAAAAGAGCGGCAATGATGATGGTGAACAGCAGGAAATATTTAATTTTCTGGCTCGGCGTTTTCTCATTTGCCTTAATGAGCTGGCTACCCTTTAAGGCAGGTGTTGTCATTCCCACCATGTGATGAAGCGTCCCAAGGGGGCAGATAAAGCTGCAAAAGACTCTGCCAAAAAGAACCGTTAAAACCACAATTCCCAGCGCCCATCCAAAGCCTGTGATCCATTGATGGCCGGCGATAACCGATGTCAGCCAGATGAGAGGATCTGCTTTGAAAAAGAGCGTCACCGGGGAATTGATACGGATATCTTCTTCTTTTTCCAGGGCGATGGAATAGTCAATGTACACATCCTGGTGCA
>JAABPS010000155.1 GCA_011391835.1 Desulfobacteraceae bacterium | reverse complement strand
TGCCTATATAGCGTTCATCCTCATTAATTATACCGAGACAAAAATCTAAAACCCCTCGCCCGTATTCATTGCTGTATTCTTCTGAACTCCTGCTTTGCAGAAATTCTCGCACAAGCATCTGTGAGGTTCTTTTCGTTTTATCTTTCCGGATATCGATTGGGTCTTTTGGCATTTCAAACGGGTCCCACTTCTCATATCCTTTTTTTTCGATGTGCTTCTGTCTTCTCGGAGACATGCCCTCAAAAATAGCTTTTTTTCTCAGTTCCTCGTCTTTATTCAATATGGACATTTATTTATCCTTAATAATTTTGCTATTCTATCATTTTTCACGGTTTTAAAAATATACTAATCTGACGGCAAGGCGCGCGAATCTTGAGGAATGCAGCGTACATGTTAGTACGCTGCAATGACTAAAGATGAAGCGCAATTCATCAGAATGACTTTTTACTTTGTCGTCATTTTTCTTTTGCTGGAGTTTTGTCTTCGTCAACAAGACCAAGGTAGTTTTTATCATAAACATTCAATATCGCCATAGATAACGGCACGAGCACTTCCGATAATTTTAAATAGTTTGAGTTGATATGCCTGACCAGCTCATCCGATATCTCATACAGCTTTTTTTGAACGATATCCATGTTTACAGTCTGATAATCTTTTCCTTCTTTAAAACCCGATAAACCGCATGTGTGCCCTGCCCCGCTGATAGATACAGGAATTCCGTATAATCTGCAAGTTATAGGTCTGAATTCATAAAGATCACAGCAATCCGTCCCGTTCAGAAGAGGACATCTTATTCTTTTTGCCGCCAGATCTTGAATTATTTCATCTTCGCTCTTTCCTGATTTTAACTCATCATAGGCCTTTTTCTTCAGCTTAAACACGGCTCTGTCCGCTTCATTCGCCCTTTCTTCAAGCTTTACCCTTCTTTCTCCATCGATATTTTCACTAACTTTATGATTAATATACAATGCCTCGATAAGGGTAAGATCAAACAGAGCGAAACAGCAATCCGAACAATTTATTTTACATTTAACGCATTCAGGATAGCTTTCTCTGACTTTATTAAAAGCGGTATCCGCCATCGCAACAACCGCCTCGTATTTTTTGAAAAACGGGGTGAAATTTATATCCACAATATGCTCCTTAAATAGTTTCCATCCGGAAATGGCCCTTTTGAGCGATCTCTGTGTCAATCTGCGGGATTTCTTGTGCGACGTACTATATTTACGTCTCCGCGCAATCCCTTGATTTACTTGAGCTTGCCCAAAATTGCCGATTTCCGAATTGGAAACGTTATAGTGTCTTTAATTTGTTTCCGGATAGACACTAAATAAGAGGTATATTTAAAATTTTTCAAAAAATAGGGAGCTTTGAATAATGATAGAATCATATGAGGCATAGTAGGGGATATGCGCCGATTTGTTCTGACGGAATTATGGCTTTACTTTTCTATGACGGCGGTCCGCCAGAGGCCTTTGGCGGACGTCCATCAGTTTCATACAGCCACGGAAGATCAATAGTCACGAAGCCTTAGATCGTATCCGCCTGTATGATCCCATATTGACTATCAGGAGGCGTTGATAGATTTCGGACAAATTGTCCGTCAGAACATAAATCGGCACATACCCCCTGCTGTGCCTTCGCAATAGTTATGCAAAGGTAAGCCGTCGTTTAAAAATAAACTTAGACACTGGAATGCCCTGACCGGCATCAGGAACCGTAACGAAAAGGATAAAAAAGTAGAAGTTATTTCGTAACGGTTCCTAAGAGGAGCATCATGATGGATTTAAATGTAAATTGTTCGGATAAAATTGTTTCCGCGGAAGAAGCTATTTCAAAAATTAGAAGAGGAAGTCGTATTTTTATAGGGACCGGCTGTGGTGAGCCCCAGCATTTGATAAGGTCAATGGTCAAGGACACAAGGCTTCAGGATGTAATGGTTTATCAGATGCTGTCGTCAACACTTGCCGAGTATATCGATAATCCGTCATTTACAAGACGTTTTTCCCTCAAGCTTTTTTTTATAAGCAGTACGATGCGAAAGGCTGCCTTTGAAGGAAAGATAGATTATATCCCCACATACCTTTCACAGATTCCGCGTCTTTTTTCAAGCCAGCGCATAGGCCTTGACGCCGCACTTATTCAGGTGAGCCCGCCCGACAAATACGGATACTGCAGCCTGGGTGTTTCTGTTGATATTACAAGATCAGGCATGGAGAACGCCAATCTTGTCATTGCCCAGGTAAATCCTAAAATGCCCAGAACATGGGGTGACAGCTTCGTTCATCTGGATGAAATAGATTATCTTGTTGTTAAGGAAGAGCCGCTTGTTGAAGCCCTCCCGGGATTAAAGGATGATGAAATCGCCCGAAGGATTGGGCATTATGTTTCCCAGCTTGTTGACAACGGTTCGACTCTGCAGATAGGTTTCGGTCATCTTCCTTATGCGGTGCTGCAGTATCTTGAAAATAAAAAAGATCTTGGAATACACACACAGCTCATAACGGACGGCTTTCTGCCGCTGTTTGAAAAGAAGGTGATTACAAACAAAAAAAAGACTCTTCTTCCGGGAAGAGTTGTGGCCTCGTTATGCATGGGATCGGAGAAGCTCTACCGGTTTGTCGATAATAATCCGGCCTTCTATTTCCGGTCTTCCGAATTTGTTAATGATCCGACCGTTATCGCCAGAAACGATAACCTGATTTCAATAAGTTCGGCCCTTGAAGTCGATCTAACGGGACAGGTCTGCTCTGATTCGATGGGATATCTTTTTTACAGCGGTATCGGCGACCAGGTAGATTTCCTGCGGGGAAGCTCGATGTCCAAAGGCGGTTTTTCAATCATTGCTCTTCCTTCGACCGCTCAGAACGGCAGGATATCACGTATTGTTTCACACCTGAGCGAAGGGGCGGGAGTGGCAACAACGAGGGGAGATGTTAACTTTGTCATAACCGAATACGGCATAGCCGAACTGCAGGGAAAAAGCATTTATCAAAGGGTGATTGAACTGGCTCAGATCGCACACCCGAAATTCCGGGAAGAGCTCATAGAAACCGCCAAGAAGAGACATTATATTTTTTCAGATCAGTTGACACCCATACAGGATGATCTTCTCTTTCTGGAGGAGTATAAATATAGTTTTAAGTTGAAAAACGGGAAAACCGTTGATTTCAGACCTCTCTTGTCATCGGATGAATTCGCTTACAGGAATTTTTTCTATTCTCTGCAGGAGAAAACAATCTATCTCAGATTTTTTTACAAAATGAAGATATTTTCCCATGAAGTAATTCAGAAGCAGTGGGCTAGAATCGATTATCGAAAGAATATGTCGGTTATAGGCCTTGTCCAGAAAGGCGGGCATCAGGAGATTATAGCTATTGCTTCATATGCAATGGAAGAACCCGATACGGCAGAGGTGGCATTTGTGGTAAGGGAAGATTATCATGGAATGGGCATAGCATCATATCTGCTTGAAATACTGGAAAATATAGCAAGCGAAAACGATTATAAGGGTTTTTCCGCCACAGTACTAAGGGAGAACACAGCTATGATTCATATCTTCCGGAAAAGATATCCGAATGCGAAAATATCACAAAGCAGCGGGAGCGATATCCGTATACTGATGGATTTTGAAGACGCCAAAAAAGTTCAACCCAAACGGATATAAACCGGTTATGCCGCTGGATTCGGATTATGAGAGAAAAATAAACTACCCCGCAGCAGAGCTGCGAGGTATCTGGAATACAGAATACAGTAGTCAGAAGTCAGAATATTTTTGAAGATATTTTAATCCACCATGTTGAATCTGAATTATGGATTCTTACCCTGAAGCAGAGCTTCGAGGAATTCTTTTGATTAAAGCCTTTTTCACGTCTACTTTATGTACTCATAAAGATCTTTAAGACTGACCATCGGACTGATAAAACCGCCGGGAGCAACCTGTGTAAAAGAGACAAGATTCGAACCCTGGTGATTGTCAGAGGAGAAGGAGATGGTGAAACCTCCCAGGTCCGCATTTACCTGTTTCTCCGCTGTATCGATAAAACCTTTGCGAGTAAGTGGTTCAGGTGATTCAGCCAGTATCTTACACAAAGCCTTTGCGGCTATGAATCCTTCCATGCCCATGAAATTAGGTTCAACCCCGGGCGTGAACTGCTTTAGCAGACGGTGATACTCTCCGACAACCGGGATTTTCTTGAAGAACGGAAAAGGTACAACCTGCGTAACGACAACGCCGAGACCATCATTTTGCAGTATCTGCCCCATGGCATCGGATCCGACAAAAGACACGTTAAGAAAAAGAGCCTTGCTTCCCTGCTTCCTCATTTCGGATATGAATTTAGCACACGGCGCGTAGGCTCCGACCATTATTATGGCGCCGGGGTTGGTTTTCAGCATATCCTTAACTGCCGTTTCTACCTCTAGCGTATTTCTGGGGTAGTTGGCTTCGTTTAAAATCTCGAGATCACGTCTCGCAAGGGCTCTCTTAACACCATCGAGCCCCGCCTTCCCGTATGAATCGTTCTGGTAAAAAACCGAGATGCGTTTAATGTTTTTTACAGACAGCAATTGCTCGACCATTGCTTCTGTTTCCTGATAATAGCTTGCCCGTATATTAAATACCTGGCGGTTTACAGGAGTCCTCAATAATTCAGCGCCCGTGAACGGGCCAAAAAACGGTACCTGTTTTTCTGTTGCTATGGGAACCGCGGCAGCAGACGTCGGCGTCCCTACATACCCGAAGAGAAGGAAGACATTATCATTATCAATAAGTTTTTTTGTATTTGCAGCGCAATTGTTCGGTTCATAACCGTCATCATAAGTTATGAGACGAATTTTTTTGCCTTTGATTCCACCAATGGAGTTTACATAGTTTATATATGCCTGTGCTCCGTCTCTCATGCCCATTCCAAGAGCCTGCGCGGGTCCTTTCAAAGCGCATGACTGTCCGACGATAATTTCAGTGTCGGTAACACCGGTCTGGCCGTAAGCCTGGATTAAAAATACTGAGAGATGAAAGAATGAAACCAGTCCAACTAACGTAAAAAATCTTGATAATTGAAATTGGTGTTTATTCATATGGATAATCCTTTCAAAAAGCATTGAACCGCAGTTGTAAGCACATCCCCTGGTTTGCTGCAGCAAACTTTTAATGTTAGCACTTAATATATATTATAAATTCTATCAGGTTGCAAGAAAAATGAGTGATAATGGGACAAATTTGAGCCTGATAAAAAATATATTAAGAATTTTAAAATGTTGCTTGATAATTTTGATAAAACTGATATAAAAAATATAAATATGCCGGAAAAGGAATTTCGGGTAAAATTTTATAACCTCAGGAGGCTGATATGATAAGAAAAGGAATATTGCTTATAAATACCTTAATGCTCCTTTTTTCGTTCCATTTTTTTGTAAACGAAAGCGCGAGCGGACAGGTTTTAAAGGGTCAGGAAGATAAAGTTGTAATAGGCCTCAACGTACCCCTCACCGGATCTTACAGTGATCAGGGCAAAGATGAAGAAATGGCGTACAAACTTGCCATTGAACAGATAAACGCGAAAGGCGGCGTGCTTGGAAAAAAAATCGAATATGTCATAAAAGATACAAAAACTGATGCCCCGACTGCAAAGCAAAACGCTATAGATATGATCCGCCAGAATAACGCGGTTTTAATTACAGGAGGTTCAAGCAGTGCCGAGGCAGTAGCCCAGGGAGATGTTTGCCAGGAACTGGGAGTTATTTTTATGGCTGCATTAACCCATTCCAATGCAACAACCGGCCACGACAAATTAAAATCGGGGCAGGAAGTTCAGAAAGGACACCGACATACATTCAGATGGTATTTCAATGCCGCGATGACGGCAAAAACACTGGCCCCTTACCTTGTCGGGAAAATTAAAAAGAATGCCACTTTCTATTATATTACTTCAGATTATACGTGGGGTCATTCACTGGAAGAATCAATGAAATGGAGAACCGAGCTTGCGGGATGTGATACCATAGGAGCCATACGCGTTCCACTGGGCAGTAAAGATTATAGAAAAGAACTGATGGCCGCTCAAAAAATGGGACCGGATGTTTTGGTTATGATTTTATTCGGGAACGATATGGTTACTGCCCTGAAACAAGCCAATCAGATGGGGTTGAAAAAGAAAATGCAGATAGTTGTTCCTCTGATGGAACTTAATATGGCTCATGGCGCAGGTATTGAAGCAATGGAAGGGGTACTGTCAACGGTAAACTGGTACTGGGACATGGGAAATCGTTTCCCCGGGACAAAACTATTTGTTGATGCTTTCAAGGCAAGGTATAACAAAATGCCTGGCGGCGCAGCTGCTTCGGCATGGGTTGCCATTCACGAGTGGGTGGCCGCTGTTGAAAAAGCGGGAGATTTTGAATCAGCAAAGGTAATTAAAGCTCTCGAAGGTCGCAAGTTTACTCTGTTGAAAGATCCCGAGGAATGGAGGAGCTGGGATCATCAGGCAATCAGCTCGGTATTCATCGTTCAGGGAAAATCGAAAGGCGAATCGAAAGGCGAATGGGATCTGTTGAAGATCGTCGGTGAAAAGAAGGGGATAGATGTTATGATGGCACGGGAGGAAAATCCTGTAATACTTGAACCGCTTCCGGGTGAAAAATAACGGCTTTTATTTATAACAGATGATCTGTTATTG
>JAABPS010000154.1 GCA_011391835.1 Desulfobacteraceae bacterium | reverse complement strand
TGATGGCGATGATAGCGGTTATCATGCTCGTATATCTCCGGAGAAAAGACCTGAAATAATACATCGTAAAAACCCGGAAAGAGCTTCCCATTGTCTCAATTTCAAAAATGAACTCCTAAAGGATTTCCCAATTTACCATGGCGATTATTCGTCACAACGAACTGAAAGAATATCTCAGCGCTTCAGCAAAAGAGTATATCCCTTCTGTCTTCCTTCTCCATGGGGAAGAATTGTTGTATAAAACAGCGCTTGAAGATATCCTAAATGTCATCATCCCTTCATCAAAACGACATACAAACTCTGAATCTATTGATGGAACTGTTGATAATATTTATGAAGTGATTGAAAAACTCAATACGTTTTCCCTGATCCCCGGCCAGAAGGCGATTGTCATTTCAGACGCAAAGTTCTTTTATTCAGATACCACCATAGACGATACCCTTGAAAAAGCAAAGCACGCCTATGAAGAAAACGATTACCTGTCTGCATCAAAAGGGCTTATGAAGATATTCAGCCTGTTAAAACTTTCATTTGAGGATGTAAAGGCTGACAGCAAAAATAAACGATTAAATATGGAGCAAAACAGCGAATGGATCCATAACGTGGTTCAGTATTGCATCGAAACCGGGCTGACAATACCGGCTGAAGATGAAACCGTAAAATCCCTTCAAAAAGCGATTGAAAGAGGATTTCCCAGAGGCAATCATCTGATCATCACAACCGATATGGCTGACTCAAATCATGATCTCTTTAAAATCATCTATGATAAAGGCATGGTGGTGGATTGTTCGGTTCCCAAAAGCGACAGAGCGGCAGATAAAAAAATACAGGAATCAGTAACAAATGAAAAAGCACGGATGATTTTAAAACAGAATAAAAAAAGGATGGAAAAGGCCGCATACACCTCTTTATATGAAATGACCGGTTTCGACTTGCGAACCTTTACCGGCAATTTGGAAAAACTTATTAGTTATATCGGAAACCGGGAAGAAATTACAGAAAATGATGTAATAGCTGTTTTAGATCGTACCAAAAAAGACCCTGTATATGAATTTACAAATGCCATCATGGAAAGAAATACAGAAAATGCGCTTTTTTATCTTGGTTCACTCCTTTCCGGAGGGGATATCGCGCACCCGCTTCAGATCCTTTCCGCATTGATCAATCAGATAAAAAGACTGTTGATTATCAAGGAGTTCACTCAAAGCGGCTATGGGAATCCATGGCATAAGGGATGCGGCTATGATCAGTTTCAAACCAGTGTATTGCCGGCGATTACGGCTTATGACAATTACATGCTAAAGCAGATACAGGATGCTAAACCGATTTCGCCGGATGAATCAGCTCCGGACAAAAACCTAGACAAAAACCTAGACAAAAATCTGGACAAAAAGATGGACAAAAAATCGCTATCAGACCGTAAAAAGAAAAAGTCATCCAGAAAAGAGAGCTGGATACAAGATCTAATGATTGTCCGAAAGTCAGGCAGTCCATATCCTATCTATAAAATGATGATAAATTCTGATAATTTCTCAAAACAGCATCTTATCTACGCATATGAGCAGTTAAATGATGCAGATGCGCGTCTCAAATCATCTCCACCGGCAATCCATAAGCTGATCCTTGAGAAAACCATTTTAGCCATATGCCAGAAGCCGGAGGCAAAGACGGATGGTTAATCCCTTGCAAAAGATTGCTTGAAGGAAAACTCAAAAAACCGTATAGCTTAGAATCATGAGCTTTATAAGACATCAGGAAGAAAAACTCGCAATGCGCTTTTTACAGTGGCGTTATCAGAATCTGGGGCTTCCAATACCCCCGCCTCAGGATCTTGAAAAGCAGGTGGTTCAGCTGGTTGAAGACGCACACCGCATTGCCAGAGAAAGGGGACGAAATATTGTGTCTATCATGAAAGACCTGGCAACTGACCTGAAAGATAAAAATAAATAAGTACATGACTTCGCCCATTGGCATACGATTTGGCATATGATTTTTCACTTGACAGATAAGCAAAAATATCTATTTTATTTGCCGTTTATATATTCTGGATGCTCGGGGTTAAGATCTTTATTTGCCAGAAAAAACATTGAATCGGAATAAATAAAGCATGCCTATTTATGAATATGAACATGTCCATGAGTCCTGTGACCTGGGAAAAGTATTCGAGATTCAGCACCCCATGGCTGAAAAAACGCTTACCCGTTGCCCAGGTTGCAAAGGCCCGATTCGCAGGATCATTTCAAAAATTAATATCAGTACCCCTAAAACGAACAGTGAATTAAAAGACCTGGGTTTCACCAAACTCGTAAAACGGGATGATGGCGTTTATGAAAATGTTACCAAAAGAGATGGCGACAGCAAATATGTGCATCATGACAAACCTGAAACACTTCCCAATCTGAAAAAAACCATTCGGGATTAGACGGAGCTGCCGGGCAATGATGGAGGGGTGAGGGTTGTCCCATGAAATTGATACTATTAATTAGGTTTCACAGGAGAGAGAGATGATTAATGTTCAAGCGCTTACGAAATATTACGATGATTTTTGTGCGGTGGATCAGATCAGCCTGAAAATCAGCAAAGGAGAAATTCTGGGTCTGCTGGGTCCAAACGGCGCAGGAAAAACAACCACCTTGAGAATGCTGACCGGTTTTCTCAAGCCCACATCTGGAAATATCCATGTAAAAAATTTTTCCATTGAAGAAAATTCTCTGGAAATTAAAAAGCTCATGGGCTATCTGCCGGAGTCGGCTCCGTTGTACCACGAGATGCTCGTTTTCGATTACCTTACCTATATCGCCAATATTCGTGAGTTAAACGCTGACCAGAGGAATAAAAGGATCAATGATCTGGCGGATCTTTGCGGTATCCGGGAGGTCATGCATAAACCTATCGGAGAGCTTTCAAAAGGGTATAATCAGCGCGTGGGGCTGGCCCATGCCATGATGAATGATCCGGAGATTCTTGTTCTGGATGAACCCACATCCGGGCTGGATCCCAATCAGCGCGTTGAAATACGGGAAATCATCCGGCGGATCAGCAAAAAGAAAACCATCATTCTCTCCACCCACATACTCAGCGAAGCTGAGGCAACCTGCAACCGTATTGCAATTATCAATAAAGGAAAGATCATTGCGGACGATAAAACAGAAGCGCTTAAAAAATCGGAAGGGGGAGAATATTTCATTCATGCGGCATTGAAAAACACCAGCCTGCAAAAGGTAAAAAAGGAACTGGAGTCAATCAATGAAATTGTAAAAATTGAAAAAGAAAATGACGGGAATAAAGTTCTCCATGTTAAAATGACCTGCCGTACCGATCGGGACCTTAGGGAAGATATCTACAGAAAAGTAAAAGAAACCGACTGGGTTCTGCTGGAACTTTACCAGGAAGCCAAAACCCTTGAAAATATTTTCAGAGAGCTCACCAAGGAGAATGAATAATGAGACAGGTTAAGCATATATGTGCCAGGGAATTCATCAGTTATTTTATATCACCCATCGCCTACATTGTAATTTCAATCTTTCTGTTGATCACAGGGTGGTTCTTTTTTTCACCATTTTTCCTTTCCAATCAGGCAGCTCTCAGAGCCTTTTTCCTGCTCCTGCCTATTACGTTTTCATTTGTGGTGCCGGCGGTTACCATGCGGCTTCTGTCTGAAGAAATTAATGTCGGCACCTATGAAACCCTGCTGACGCTTCCGGTGACATTCCGCGACGTTCTGCTGGGGAAATTCCTGGCAGCAACAGCCTTTACCGCAGCCATGCTCATCCCAACACTCGCGTATCCATTTTTTATCTCATTTTTGGGAGATATGGACTGGGGTCCGGTCGCCGGCGGATACATTGGCGCTGTGCTGCTGGGTGCGGCATTTTCTTCCATAGGATTGTTTGCCTCTTCTCTGACGAGGAATCAAATCATTGCATTCATCATCGGCATGGCCATCTGCTTCTTTCTGACCCTCATAGACAAAATGCTTTTTTTCTTCCCAAGCTCAATTGTAGGACTGTTGCAATACATCGCTGCGGGCTACCATTTTGAAAATATCTCCAAAGGAATCATTGATTCCAGAGATATACTTTACTTTCTAAGTCTCTGTTTCCTCGGCCTGTACGGCTCACATCTGATTCTGAAGAAAAAATATTAAGGAGAGCGGAATGGATATTAAAAAAAGATCGGT
This sequence comes from Desulfobacteraceae bacterium, assembly GCA_011391835.1. Classification (GTDB taxonomy): domain Bacteria; phylum Desulfobacterota; class Desulfobacteria; order Desulfobacterales; family JAABPS01; genus JAABPS01. The sequence continues at coordinate 2,542 of JAABPS010000154.1, read as the reverse complement.
AGATTATATAAAATTTTTTTCTTATTTTATTGTCGTTATTTTCATCAATCTGGCAGGCATGACTCTTTTTGCCCGATGGGATTTGACCGAAAACAGGATATTTTCCTTGTCTGAAGCCAGCAAACAGGTAGTATCTACGCTCAAGGAACCGTTGACGATTCATATCTTCTTTACCAAAAAACTGCCTCCGCCGCACAACAGCACGGAGCAATATCTTCACGATCTGCTCCAGGAATACGCAATTTATGCCAATAAAAATTTTAACTATAAATTCTACGATGTCAGTCCGGATGAAAATGACATTACACAGAAAGCCAGGGAAAACAGGGAACTGGCCAAAAACTACGGCGTATATCCTGTTCAGGTCCGCAATGTTGAAAAAGATGAAGTAAAATTCCAGAATGCCTATATGGGCCTTGTCATTATTCATGGGGATATGATCGAACAGATCCCCACGATTCCCTCAACGGACGGTCTGGAATATCAATTGACCATGGCCATTCGAAAGCTCAATAATAAAACCAGTGCGCTGTTAAATCTGGAAGATACAATTAAAGTAAAGCTCTTCCTCTCATCATCCCTGTATATAATCGCGCCGCATATGCAGCTGAACAATCTTGACAGACTTCCTGAGGAACTTAAAAACGTCACCGAAAAAATCAACAGCAAGTCCTACGGTAAAGTCGCATTTGAATACATCAACCCTTCTGTAGATGAACGCCTGAAAACAGAAGCAGAAAAATTCAAGGTGCCTTCATTTCAATGGCCATCCATTAAAAATAAAGGAGTAGAGGCAGGTCAGGGAAAGGCCGGTCTGGTCCTGACATATAAGGACAAAGTCGTGACTATCCCGTTGATAAATGCGGTACGGATTCCGTTGATCGGCACCCAGTACTCCGTGGCGGAAATGGCTGAAATGGAGGAAATCATCAATGAGAATCTCGAATCCTTAATTGATATCAATGAAGATATCGGCGTTCTCTCCGATCATGGCGCTGAATCCATTTCTTCATTTTCCTGGGGGCAGCGTGATCAAAGCGGCCTGTCCGTTTTTCAATCCCTTGCATCCCAAAACTATTCCATCAAGAATATCAATCTATCGGACGGCAGCATCCCGGACAGTATCAACTGCCTGGTCATGATAAAACCGCTGGAGCCTTTTACGGATTTTGAGTTATTTCAGATTGACCAGTTCCTGATGCGGGGGAAAAATCTGGCCTTTTTTCTCGACACGTTTGAAGAAATAATGCCGGGAAGACAGCAGGGATTTGGCATGGGACAGATGCCGCAGTACATTCCTATCCAAACCGGCCTTGAAAAACTGCTGAGCCATTATGGTATCAGCATCAACCGTTCCTATGTATTGGATGAAAACTGTTTTCAACAGGAAATGCCTCCGGAGTACGGAGGGGGCCAAAAACCGATTTATTTTGCTCCCATTATCAGTCAATCCTCCATTAACAGTCAGCACCCGGTGATGCAAAATATAAAAGGTATTGTCGCCATGAAAATTTCACCGTTATCGTTGAATAAAGACCGCATGGCGCAACATGGACTTCTTGCGGAAGAACTTTTTTCTTCCTCCGAAAAATCCTGGGAAATGGCGGATCAGATCAACTTTAATCCGATGTTTAGCCGTCCCCCCAGACAAACGGATGAACAGCGGCGCTTTCCTCTGGCATATATACTGGAAGGAGAATTCCCCAGCTTCTTTGAAGGAAAACCGATTCCTGAGAAAAAAGTTTCAGGAGAAGACCTGAAAGAAGCAGATGGGAAAAAAGAAATACCCGCAGGCCCGTCAAAAATTAAAACCGAAGGTGATTTTCTGCCTAAAGGAAAACCAGGGAAAATCTTCATTATGGCTTCTACGGAAATGCTTAAGGACAATCTGCTGGATCCAAATGGAAGAGATCCAAATACGGTATTTATCATGAACGTTCTGGATTATCTGAACAATCGGGATCAAATTGTTGCCATGAGAAGCAAAGAACAACGATTTAATCCACTGCGGGAAACAGGCGCAGGCGTGAGAACCTTTGTAAAGTCATTTAATATTATTGGGCTGCCGATACTGGTTGCACTCTTCGGACTCTTTGTACTCTTTCGCCGTCATTCCTGGAAAAACCGCATTCAGCTAATGTTTAATCAGGAAAAGGTATAAAAAATGGATATAAAAGACATAAAAAAAGAATATATAATACTGGCCGTTGTGATACTCATCCTGTCTGCATATCTTATCCTGCGCAAGCAGGATCGATCTTTCTATGACATCCCCAAAATTCCGGATATTGTCAGAAAGGATATTGCAAAAATAGAAATATCAAAAAAAGATAGCGTCATTACATTGAACAAGAAAAATACCGCATGGCATATAGCGCCTGAAGACTATCTGGCAGACAACGATAAAATCAGCGGCATGCTCGATAGTATCGAAAAACTTTCCCTTACTGCCCTGGTATCGGAATCAAAAAACTATGAGATCTATGATCTGGGAGATGATAAAAAAATAACGGTTAAGGCATGGTCGCCGGATGGCTCATTA
>JAABPS010000153.1 GCA_011391835.1 Desulfobacteraceae bacterium | reverse complement strand
TTTTGAGTCAATACTATCAATGGGCTTCTTATGGTTCTGCTTTGGTTTGGGTAATGAATCAGGCATGTAAATCTCCTTTTCAGTAGGTGTCTGATCAGCGTAAACTGATTTATATCGTTATTTATAGCTATTATTTTTATATAATTCGTATTTAAATAGCAATATAAATATATTTTTCGATTATTTTCTTGACTTCTATCTTAGAGTCTGACAGATGTTCAAGAAAATCCTACTGAAAAAATTATAAACCTCAGGCAAGGAGGCTTGTCATGGCAAAACAAATCACAGTAACAGACCTTTTTAAAATGAAAAAAGAAGGTCAAAAAATTGCAGCGCTGACTGCTTATGATTACCCGTTCGCCAAAATTGTGGACGAATCCGGCATTCATATGATCCTGGTTGGAGATTCCCTTGGCATGGTGGTTCAGGGAGAAACCAGCACCCTTCCAGTTACCATGGACGACATGATCTATCACACACGGATTGTGTCTAAAGGGGTTGAACAGGCTATGGTCATTGGAGATATGCCATTTATGTCCTATCAGATCAGCGTGGAAGAGGCAGTTTTTAATGCAGGCCGCTTTTTGAAGGAAACAGGCGCGACAGCAGTAAAACTGGAAGGCGGAGCCAGTGTCAGCCATCTGATCAAAGCCATCACGTCTGCATCTATTCCTGTCCAGGCACATATCGGCCTGACGCCTCAATCCGTTCACCAGATGGGCGGATTCAAGGTTCAGAGAGACGAAGACCGGTTGCTCAAGGATGCCCATGAGGTTGAGGCTGCCGGCGCTTTCTCGGTCGTCCTGGAAGGTATCCCATCAGATATTTCTAAAAAAATAACCAAAGCGCTTTCCATACCCACCATCGGCATCGGTGCAGGGCCCGATTGCGACGGCCAGATACTGGTACTTCATGATCTGCTTGGCCTCTATGACAGACACCGCCCCAAATTCGTTAAACAGTATGTGGATCTGGGAAAAGCTGCCCGAGACGGCATCAAAGCCTATGTGTCTGAGGTCCAAGAAGGGAAGTTTCCGGCCAAAGAACACAGCTACTAAAAGATATTTTCTAAATGCCCTGGGAGCAGGGTCTTAATGACTGCTCCCATTCTTTTTTTTCGCATCCCATCTGCAGATGTGATATGAAACACAAATGAAAAAGCCTTTTTGTACACCAAAATCCCGATTAATCATTTTCACGAAATACCCTGTTCCAGGGAAAACAAAAACACGGCTGATCTCCCTGCTTGGCCCTACAGGTGCCGCAGATCTTCAAAAAAGGCTTGCTGAAAAAACATATCAAACCGCTCAACGCTTTGCTCAATTCCGAAATATCGATGTCGAAATCTGTTTTGAAAACAGCAGTGAAAAAAAAATGAAAGCCTGGCTTGGCCCTGGGCACAGCTACTCCCATCAGGTGCCCGGAGATATCGGCATACGCATGGATCATGCGATTTCAAACGCCTTCGTGTCTGGACACAGATCCGTTGTACTCATCGGAACGGATATTCCTGACATTACGGAAACAATTCTGGAACGGGCGTTCTCAAGTCTGGATAAAAATAACCTTGTACTGGGGCCCAGCACAGATGGAGGGTATTGGCTGATCGGACTAAGCAAACCCGCGGATCTGTTTCAAGGCATTGAGTGGAGTACGAGACATGTACTTCGGCAAACCCTGAAACGAGCGAAAGAACAGCATCTAAAATATCAGCTTCTTGACAAGCTGACGGATATCGATACGGAGCAAAGTTTGATAAAATGGAACTCCGAAGAAGCAAAAGGCAATCCCTACATCTCTGTTATTATTCCAGCACTCAATGAATCTGAAACCATTATCACAGCCATTCAGAGTGCTATATGCAGAGACAGTGAAGTAATTATGGTAGATGGCGGAAGTACAGATGATACCGTCGAAAAAGCCAGAAAAAATGGAGCTCAGGTTATTACCGGCCCCCGCGGCCGTGCCAGACAACAAAATGTTGGCGCCAAAAGGGCGCTGGGGCAAGTGCTTTTATTTCTTCATGCAGATACCACGTTGCCCGAAAACTATAGTTCGCATGTTTTCGATACACTGATGGATCGCCGTACAGCAGCAGGAGCGTTTAAGTTTAAAACCAATTTTTCTCACCCCTTTATGACGCTTGTGGAAATGGGCGCCAACATTCGTTCCCGATATTTTAGCCTGCCCTATGGTGATCAGGCCATATTTCTTCGCAAGACCCTGTTTGAATCCTCAGGAGGATTTCCGGAAGTGGCTATTGCTGAAGATCTCTTCTTTGTTCAAAAACTATCAGCCATTGGCAGGATCGGTATTGTGCCAGCCCACATTATCACTTCCGGTCGCAGGTGGAAGGCAAGAGGCCCCATCCGAACCTGGCTGATCAATGCCATCATTCTGGCAGGGTGCAAGATGGGAATATCGCCGAAAAAACTGGTATCCCTTTATGGAATCTCAGGGAAAATACAAACCGGTTAAGACTTTTCAAACGGCACTAATTTGACATAAGTCAATGCACACGTATTCATTTATCTCTATAGTAGCGTAAAATCTAAAAGGAGTTTACCAAATAACATGAAATGGACACCGGATGCTGAAAATGCCATCAAAAAAGTTCCGTTCTTTGTACGCAAAAGGGTAAAAGCCCGCGTTGAAAAAGAAGCCCAGGAATCTGGCAAAACCACAGTCAGCCTGATTGAAGTCAAGGCGACTCAAAAAAAATACCTGTCCAGTATGAGTTCAGAAATCAAAGGGTTTCAACTGGACGCCTGCTTTGGATCCAGCGGATGTCCGAACCGGACGATTGACAGCGCCCGGCTTCTTCAAAAAATCGAAAAAATCCTTAAAAAAGAAAATCTTCTGAAATTTTTGAAACAACAGGTTAAGGGAGATTTGAAATTTCACCACGAACTTCGCGTGACACTTGCTGATTGCCCAAATGCCTGTTCACAGCCGCAAATCAAGGACATCGGAATTATCGGAGCTGTCTCACCTTTGATAACAGAAGAACCCTGCACCCTGTGTGAAATGTGTGTTGAAGCGTGCAAAGAAAATGCTGTGAAAATTGATCCAAAATCAGATGTGCCTGATATTGACTATAATCTGTGCCTGAACTGCGGACAATGCATCACTGTCTGCCCAACAGGAACCTTGGCAGAAGGGGAAAAAGGATTCAGGGTCCAGCTTGGCGGGAAACTTGGCAGGCATCCGATACTGGCAAAAGAGATCAAGGGCATTTTCACAGAAGAGGAAGTTTTAAGCATTGTAACAGAGATCCTATCCTTTTATAAGAAATACTCCAAAAACGGTGAACGATTTTCCGAACTATTTCAGAAATATGGTTACACTCCTTCCAACCATATTTTAAAATCACCATAAACCTCGGTTACCTGAACGTTGTTCTGTTTTCCACACCGTCTGGCCTATTGTATTGACTTGTATGTTTATTTAACATAATGTTTTATAACTTGCTCTTATTTTCAATCATCTTATCCGGTTTCAATTTTTTAAAATTTAATTAAAAAAGTAATGATGGTAATGGAAGTTGCCGATATAAAGTCAGATAGGCAGAAAAACCATGCTGTTACGAATATCATCTGCTATCGCATCATTCCCATGCAAACCGATCACAACCCTATATCTTTTTATTATTTTTAAATCAAAGAACCATCAAAATTTGAACCAACTGTAATGGCCGATAAATCAAATTACAAAGAGTTAGGGAAAAAGATAAAAGCCCTGGAAAAGCAAGCCGCTGAAGCCAACCTTTGTCTGAAGAATCTCAAAGAGAGTGAGGACGGGTATCGCCGGATAATCAGCTCTCTCCCTGTCGCCAGCTTTGAAATTGATATCAAAAGTCAAAAGTTTACTCACGTAAATGACATTATGTGTGAATACTCAGGTTACACACGAGAAGAACTTCTTTCAATGACCCTCCATGACCTATGCATCCAGGATTCTAACAACCTGACGATCAAAGATAAAATTAAAGCCAAAAAGATAATTGAATTCCCGGAATCTGCTGAATATAGCCTTAAAAAAAAAGATGGTAAACAACTACGAGCGGCGATTAACACACAGATCGTGTACAAAGATCAGAAACCCTCTAAAGCAATATGCGCTGCACAGGATGTCAGCGGTATAACTTCACGTTTGCAGGTTGAAAAGGCATTGCGGGAAAGTGAAGAAAAATATCGTTCCATGATGGAAGCATTAAACGATCCCGTATTTATAACCGATAAGGAATTCAGAGTAACCTACATGAATTCCGCCATGATCAAACGAACAGGCCATGAAGCCATCGGAGAATATTGTTTTAAAATTGTTCACGGATTAACGGATAAATGCCCCTGGTGTGTTTATCATGTTATCAAAGAATGGGAACAGGCGGAAACAGAAGTCATCAGCCCGCTGGATGGCTTGACGTATAGTGTGACGAACTCACCGATTATCCATAAAGACGGCACCATTTATAAAATTGCCATTCTCAGAGATATCACCAAAACAAAACTGCTTCAAAACCAGCTTGCGCGGTCTGAACGACTGGCTGTGACTGGCCAATTGGCAGCATCCATTGCCCATGAAATCAACTCACCTCTGCAAGCGGTCACAGTTATGCTCACATCTCTGCAAAATGAAAACAAGGAGAATAGAAAATTAACAGAGGATCTTCTACTTTTAAAAGAAGCGTATGGCAGCATCAGAGACACGGTGAAAAACCTGTTAGATTTAAATAGAAGAGGAAAAGAGCAAAAAGAACAGACAAACATAAACGAAATTATTCGAAAAACGGTTGATCTGATGCGGTCGCATCTTAAAAAAAACAAGGTACATGTTGACATGGATTTGTCTCCGGATATTCCGAAGATTTTGGCGTCTCCTCAACAGCTAAATCACTGTTTTTTAAATCTCATAAATAACGCAGTGGATGCGATTATGGAAGAAGCCAACACCAGCGACATTTTTGAAGACAGAACACTATCATTTGGGAAGATAAACATCCGATCCAGAAAAGATAATGATACGATCGCTATCACTATTACCGACACTGGTCCTGGAATCGACGAAAAGGATTTAAAACATATTTTTGACCCTTTTTTCACAAAGAAAAAAATGGGCTTTGGTGTGGGGCTTTCCATATGCAGTAGAATCATTGAAGAGCATAGCGGAACCATTACCGCAAATAACATTGAAGACGCAGGTGCTATTTTTACAATCTCTTTACCGATCACCAAAAAAGACAAAACATAGGAAAAATCAGATGGCACACTATAAAATACTTTTGGTAGATGATGATAAATTTATTCTTCAATCCGTTGGAAATATCCTTGAAAACAGCGGGTACGATGTGACCAGAGCCGATAGCGGTGAAAAAGCCATCGCACTCATCGAAAAGCAAGAATTTGACCTGGTTCTAACCGATCTGATTATGGATGCGGTCGATGGAATAAAGGTTTTAAAGAAATCAAAAGAAGTTAATAAGGATACCATGGTGATTATTCTTACTGGATTTGGTGATCTGGATTCTGCTATTGACGCTCTCAGGTTCAAAGCAGATGATTACCTGTTAAAACCCTGTGAGCCAACCGAAATATCGTTTAAAATCTCCTCCTGCCTTGAAAAGCTTGAGCTGAAAAGGAGGATCACGGTTTACGAAAACATATATCCAATTTGCTGCGTATGCAAAAGCATAAGAAATGACGAGGGCAAAGAACCGGGTACCGGCGACTGGATATCCGTGGAGGAATATTTCTGGAAAATAGCGAAAATGGCACCTTCTTCAACCTACTGCCCAAAATGCGCAAAAAAATTAATGGAAGATATCCAGTCACGATGAGCCTGCGAACACATACTGCCCATAGGAAAATTATCTAACGCTACAGTACGTAAGGTATCGGGCTTCCCAAAACTATTTTTTCAAGATCAACAATGACATCATAGACCAATACTTCAACGCCGCTTTTAATAACATCTCTTAATGTATTTCCGTATGCGGGATCAATCTGATCGGCTGGTTTGAAAATTTTCGCATCCATCCGTTGAATAAGGTAAAACATAACACAGCGACAATGTTTTGATAATAGTTTTTCCAGGGCGTTTAAGTGTTTTAATCCCCTGGCTGTAACCGCATCTGGGAAATACGCCACACCATCAATGACCAGTGTACAGTTTTTTATCTCAACAAAACACTTCCTGTTTTTACTTCCGGTTAGAAGAAGATCGAGCCGCGATCCGTTTCCGATGGACACCTCCTTCTGAATACGGTCATAACCGTTTAGCTCAGGGATTACTCCTTCTTTGATGGATTGATATACCAGACGGTTCGGGACAGACGTATTGATGCCTGTTAAGGATGCCGGCATATCAATGATTTCCCACGTATATTTCAGCTTGCGCTTGGGATGATTGTGACTGGAAAGATAAACGGGTCTGCCAGATTCAGCGCATTCTTTCATGGATCCGGAATTTGGGCAATGGGCAGTGACAATGGATCCGTCAGCAAGCTTTACGTCCGCAAGGAATCTCTTGTATCTTTTGAGAAGCACCCCCTCAATGAGCGGCGGCCAGGCGAGCCCTTTTTGCTGTGCATTAATTTTCATTGTTTTCATAAATAGTAAGTTTAGAGTACACTATAATAAAGTCATTGTAAGGATAATAAAATATTCATACCATAAATACAAGTGTCTCACAATTTACCTTGATACAACTGCTTTACTATTATAATCTGCTGCCAAATAGTAGTT
>JAABPS010000152.1 GCA_011391835.1 Desulfobacteraceae bacterium | reverse complement strand
AATGCCTGAAATCGGGAATTGATCCGATTAATGTCCTGTCTAAAGCTATCGAAGAAAAAATCAGGATGGATGGTTTGGTTCAAGATGTATTGGGCGAAGACGAACATTCATTCTCGGCAAACAATAGAGAAGGTATTCTTTGGACGGAGTAAAAATCACATGTCATTTTAAGTGAAATAAATTTCTTCTTCTCTCCTGCCAAACTATGTTTTTATGTATGCTCCCATTTCCCATCAATTTCCTTTAAATTATTTAGCCGCATCTTTAGCAACTTGTTCTTCTATAATATCGTCGATATCACCCGGCAATTGAATATGTTGGTATTTTTTCAACATTGTGCAAGTTTCAGCTGTAATATACTCAACTCCGCTGAGATCGAGCGGACCTTCATGTGCGCTTAAATTTTTGGCAACTTCAGAGTCTAAATTTTTTATACCTGATAAATCAAGGTACCCTTTATGTTTTGAAAGCCTTTCTGCTATTTGAGGGGTAATAGATGAAAGCCCGCTAAGAACCAGTTGCCCATTATGACCGCTTAACTGCTCTGCAGCTTCCGGTGTAATCGACTTAAGACCATTTAATGAAAGGCATCCATTTACATTTTTCAAATGTTTCGCTGCTTCTACCGAAATAGACTCCAGCCCATTGAGAAATAAGCTCAATTTATGTTTTCCCAGCTTTACAGCTATCTCATCTGTAATTTCTTTAATCCCATCTAGGATTAACCAATCACCAATTTTACTCAATTCTTCAGCAGATTCAGGGCTTAAAGAGCTAATGCCATTTAGCTGCACCATATGCTTACTTTGGCCCAAATGCTTTGCGACCTCAGGCGTTATAGACTGCATACCATCCAGCTTTAGGCTCCCGTCCGCTTTACAAAGCTGAATTGCAACAGCAGGTGTAATAGATGCAAGACCTGAATAATCATGATTACCTTTTCTTTTCACCAGATGTTGAGCGACTTCGGGAGTAATAGAAGTCAAACCTGAGAGATCAACCTCTTCCTTGTGTTCGCTTAGATGTTTGGCAACAGCGGGTGTGATAGAGGTTAATCCTTTAAGAGACAATATGCCGTTATGTTTGCTTAAATAAAGCGCCACCTCTGAAGTCATTGAAGTAAGTCCGTCTAAGTAAAGCCGTTCTTTAAATTTGCCAAAATATTCTGCAACTTCAGGCGAAATCTCTTTTACATTATCAAGGAATATTGAATCTTCTTTCTCAACAAGTTCCTTTGCTTGTTCAGGAGTTATGGAAGCAATTCCTCGCAAAAGAAGATTTTTAATCATATGTTTCCATCTCTGAGCCTCTTCTTTATTCAATGAACCCGCATCTCCTTTTTGCTCTTCATACTGAAGCAGTTCCCCGGCAATAAGAAGTGCTTCCTGGGCTTTTTTATATTCTTTTAAATCCTGATAGCATTCTCCTATATGAAAATATGCTCTAAAATTGCGATTATCGAGTTTAACCATTTCCTCAAAATCTTTGAGCGCTTCTTCGTATCGTTGCTTTATAAGTTTTGCATTTCCTCTATTTGAATAATAAGTTTTATTTTTTTTGTCTAATTCAATTGCTTTATCTAAATATTCAATAGCTTTGTCATAGTCATCATATAAATTATCAGCTATAACTGATAATTTATTATACGCCTCTTCATATTCAGGATTAACTTCAATTGTTCTCATGCAATCCGCTTCGGCTTTTCTCCTATTTAATCGTATAGATGTTTCCATATCAAGATAATGGTTAGCACGCATATTCAGCGCATAAACATTTTCAGAATCAAGTTCAATCGCTTTGTTAAGGCATTGAAAAGACATTGCCCTATCCGTGTCAAAATATACATCTGCTTTGCGGGCATACGCATAGGAAGATTCCGGATAATCTAAAAGCCATTTTTTAAATATATCTCCTATAATTTTTTGAACATGCGCACTTGTTAAAAATCCTTTGGAATCGAAAGAATGATTAGCTGTCTCAATCAGATAGCTAATCATTATTATATATACAATACTTTTTTTAGGGGATGAATTGTAACAGTATAATGCAAAATCTTTTGCTTGTTCTTCAGAGCCTCCCCATTTGGGAAACAGATAGTTCAGCTTAGCAGAATACGCCAGTAAAGTATGCGAATCAGCCTCTATCGCCTTTTCAAACCAATCGTTCCGAGTGTTTCGATCAGAACTTAATCCGGTCAGTACAGTAATCATTTTGCCAGCACTGTTTGGGTCTTTGGGGTTTAGATAATACGCTGTTTCAAGATCTTTTTTAGCCATGGCCAGTTTCTTCTTGAACAGAATATATCCTTCATCAGAAATAGTATATGCATAGCCTGTTCCTCTGTCCCTCCAGGCGTCATTTGTATGATACATGCCTCTGACGATGAATGCTGAATGATGAGGTTTACCAGATGAACACCATTGATTATAATAATCTATAACGTTTCTTCTTTCTGAAAGATCCGTATAAACTTCTTCCAGCACTCTCATTCCGGATTTTAGTACAGGCTTCTTTTTCACCAGATAATCAAAATAGTCTTCAACTTCTTTATACTGTCCAGCTTTAATTTTGATCAGAAGGTCATTGCTGATGTTTCGAGCATTCTGGGCATCAATTATTTGGACCTTTCCCATGGTGCAGCTTGCGGCAAAGAAAAAAACGAATAAAACTAAAAAAAGTTTTGATAATTTCATGGCAACTCCGATACGTTGTTTATAGTTATTATGTCATATATTACTATATCCCGTCACGCACAAAGTCCCGTTCCTGTCAATGGCAATGGAGGTATCTCCATACATCAAATTGGCGGAAGATCCCATGAATGTATTCCTCTTACGAAATTTTTCAGTTGAATTCATATTAACATAATAAAAACAGCCAGACTACCTTAAATTTTGGCAGTCCGGCTGTTTCGTGAAGACCTTGGGTTGACGCTCTTTTCTTCCTTTCGAAGGTCGATTCTGAAATCCGCGGCTTTCCGAATTCCAGGATAATGTCGTGTCACTCCTCCATGACATGACACTCGCTGGAATCTGGCTTTTTCATCCAGGTGCCTTTTTTATTAATATGCTCCGCAGCAGATAATCATATCATTTTCTTTCCGAAAATACGTGGACTTGAGTTCTTCCTTTTTGCTTGTCGGATTTACATACATGTATTTCACCCAGCCTTTACCCTTTGATTGAGCCTTTGTGACAATTTCTTTTCTGAAAAGTTTTCCCTGGCTGTCCGGTTCATTTATCATGTTTTTTCCAATGAGCTCAGGCCGTTTGGGATGCGCAATTACGGTCCCGGTCAGGTCATAGGCAAATACATAGAACTCGCCTTTTACAAACTGTCCTTCGGGCTTGTTCAATTCCGCGATGGCTTTTTCCTTGCCATTCGCCTTTACAAAAGCCACGGCCTCTTTTACCATCGCTTTTGCCTTTTCCCTGTTCGCGTCTTTTTGCTTAACCGTTTCTGCGGCATACGCAGACCCAAGCGCCAGCACCATAACCATAAAGGCCACGGCAAAAAGAATTTGTTTGCGTTTCATGAAAGCCTCCTCTGTCATTTTAAAAATTTCGCATATGACTATTTTTTAAATTCGTTATTCACGCGGATGAAACCTTGTGATTACATTACTACTTTTCATGCCTGTTGTAAAGCGGAAGCCATATGCCTCATTTTATGGATATGTCACATATGATATTTTTCACGCAGCAGTTTGGAAAGCTGTTTTACCGCTGCAAATGCCTTTTCAACTGTTTTTTCTTTGTCTGGATTTACCAGGCAGCAGGTGGCAGGCGACAACAGGCTCTTTTGAAGCATATAGGGGATATCAATCCCCTTTTCCCCCAGAAATTGCCACACTGTTTCCAGCCGTGCAACCAGAGCATCTAAGGTCTCTTTTTCGAAGAATTCAAAACCCGTAGGAACAATTCCCCAGGAGATGACTCCGTCTTTTTTCAGAAATCGTTTAATGGATGGTGCGTAGGATGAGAAAATTTCCGCATTAGTATAGATATCCAGAGAAAGAATGTCCATATCCATTCCCAGCAGAAAATCCCAGTCCGGGTTGCCGCACAGATGGATGCCTCGCGGACGGTCAATCATGGAGAAGAACATGTCCAGATCGGTCTTTGCTTTCATATCATTGTAGCCTGACATGGAAGAAAAAATATACTGCAAGCCCGGTTCATCCACAAACATAAACGCATTTTTATTGAGCTCTTTTAGTCTGGCCATCTGCGCGTTGATCCGTTTGGCCATAAATTCGAGCATGAAAGGGCGAATCGTATCGTCAAAAAGGATCGGGCGCTTGTTTTGGTCCAGCACATTGAAGCCGAAACTGACTGGGCCTTCTAATTGCCCCCGGATAGCAGGATAGTGTGATAGATCCATGGACAGAAACCGGTGATAAACGGTGGAATAGTTTTTGCTGATATCAAAATAGGATGGATCACCAAAATGTCCCAGTGTGTTTTCGAGCTCATCAATAAATTTGTCCATGGAAAATTTCAGTGTCCGCTGTTCTATATCGAGCAGGATGCCTGGGAAATGCTCGGCTGCCTGAACATACATATCTTCATAGTAGCTGAAGTTGGGAAGCTGGGGCCAGAACGGGATGTCTAAGGATAATGCCATTTCAAGCGCCCGCTCAGGGTCTGTATGCGGCATCACCGCCATAGCTGTTGTTTGAAGATTTCCAGGAATCGGCATGTGTTTTTACCTTTTCAATTCAACAATTGTTGCTCCCCAGCTTCCTGCTTCTGCTGGTGCGGTGTTGAAGGACTTCACCAAGGGATTTTTTTCTAATATTTCATGAACACGTCTTTTTAGCATGCCTTTTCCTTTGCCGTGAATAATTCGCACGGAAAATATTCCTTTGTTTTTGCAGGCAGCAAAGTATTCGGGCAGCAGATCCGGGATATCTTTGGGTTTGAATGTGTGCAGGTCGAGCACATCTTCAATGGGAAGTTCCAGGGGTTCCATCCGCTGAAGCATCTCCTCTATCTTTTAATAATGCCTTGAATGAATTCATCTCGATTAGATTTATATAGCATACCCTTCAATGGGTTATCTACAAAATATATCACGTTGAGTTGCCGGGGAATTCGTTCTCTATTTTTAAAACAGGTATACGAAATTACGCGTGACTTATACCAACCCACTGTTATCATTTGTTTTAAATCTGTATAACACCTTTAAAATGAGTTCAGTTAAACCATTCGGCTTCTGTAATGTCGACATTTACCTTGATTTTTAAAAACTTCCTGTATTATTTGTCAAGTTCGTTGATTTTTTATAAATTTAGGTAAACGTATGAGTACACAAAACCTGATTAAACGTATAATTGAAAAGCGATTTTTCAATATAAAAGGAGAAGGGTATGAAATTACGAAATGCTGTTATCGTTGATGGTGTCCGTTCACCTTTTTCATGGGGTGGACGTGGAATGTTTGAAGCCACCCGGCTTGATGAAGTGGCGGCCAAAGTGATCAGAGCCTTAATGGACAGAAATCCAAAGGTAAAACCGACCATGATTGAAGATGTGGGGGTTGGAAATAACATGGCTGACAGGGACTTAACGCTTCTGGGCGCCATTTCCCGGCTGGCAGGTCTTCCAGCCGAAACTTCAAATTTTCATTCAAACAGGCAGTGCGGTTCCTCTATGGAGACCATGCAGCGAATTGCCACAGGCATTATGGTGGGAATGCTGGATTGCGGTATTGCCGTAGGTGTCGAACGGTTGGGACGGTCGCTGATGCGGACACCTTCTGGTGATGAAACCCGCGTAACGGGCATCAATCCGCGCGTGTTTGAACAAACCAAGCTTCAGCGGAATATGGCTGAAAATCATTCGGAATATTTTTCTGTTCCCATTCCGGATAAAATTTTAGATTCACCCCCCTTGCAGCCTATGCCGCAAACAGCACAAAATGTGGTGGACATGTACGGACTCACCCGCAAAGAGCTGGATGAATATTCCGTTCGAAGCCATAAAAAACTTTTTGCCGCTTACGAAGCCGGAATTTACAAGGATGAAGTCATTCCCATGGAAGTGGAAAAACCGGTGTTTAATGAAAACAAACAGTGGGTGCCTGAAGAAAAAGGCAAAATGGTAATATTTGACCGGGATGAATGCCTGCGGCCGGACTGCAATATGGAAACACTTTCTAAGATGGGCCCCATCAAGGGGCTTGTCAGCTACGTTGGAAATGAAGTCATTATTACAGCCGGAAACTCATGCCCCACAAACAGCGGCGCCTCTGCCATTTTGCTCATGAGCGAGGAAAAGGCCATTAAACTTGGGCTGGAACCTCTGGCACGAATTGTGGGCATGGGTGTTGGCGGCGTCAAAGGACAGATTATGGGCATGGGCCCTATCCCGGCAACACACAGGGCTGTAAAACATGCGGGCATTACCATGGACCAGATCGATCGCGTGGAGTTTAATGAAGCCTTTGCCGCTCAGGTAATCCCTTCGATTAAAGAAATGGGTATCTCAGAAGATATTGTTAATGTGAATGGAGGGGCACTGGGTATCGGTCATCCTCTGGGAGCAACTGGCGCACGGCTGGTACTGACGGTTGCAAAAGAAATTCGAAGGTCAGGTAAAAAATACGGCCTGGCAACACAGTGCATTGGTTCCGGCCAGGGCATCAGTACGATTGTGCAGACAATGGATTAAGTTGCCGTTCATTCACGGTGTAGTAAACATAACATGATTAAGGAGAACAGTATGGATTTTTCATTAGCTGAA
>JAABPS010000151.1 GCA_011391835.1 Desulfobacteraceae bacterium | reverse complement strand
ATCTCAAAGTTTTAATCCGGTTGAGGCGTAAACGATGTCATCAGATAAACGATTTATCGGCATAGATATCGGTTCAGTGTCCATTTCAGCAGCAGTGCTGAATTCAGAAAAGAAAATACTCGCTACGGCGTATATCTTTCACCATGGTAAAATTCATGAACAGCTTGAGGTACTATTAAAGGATCTCAATGTATTAGATGCAGCTTCCATTGCCACAACTTCTTCCACGCCCACCTGGATACATGCGGATAAACAGTATGATAATAAGATATCGATTATTACCGCTGCCCGGTATTTTCATGAAACATTTAGGTCCATTCTTTTTGTTGGCGGAGAAAAGTTTGGTCTCATTGAATTTGATGAAAATGGAAACTACTTAAACTGCAGATCCAATACTTCCTGCGCTGCGGGTACGGGCAGTTTTTTGGATCAGCAGGCCGGCAGGCTGAATCTCTCCGGCATCGATGAGTTGAGCAGGATTGCATATAACAACACGGGGCCCATTCCTAAGATAGCTTCACGTTGTGCTGTTTTTGCAAAAACCGATCTGATTCATGCGCAAAATGTGGGCCATTGTTTTGCTGAAATCAGCGAAGGGCTTTGTCAGGGTCTTGCCAAAAATGTGGTTGATACCTTGTTTGGCGGTCGGAAGGCAGCGTCGCCGGTTGTGTTTTGCGGGGGTGTTTCAAAAAACAGATCCGTGGCAGATCACATCCGGCATCTTGCTGGAATCGATATTCTGCAAAACACTCACTCCCATCTGTTTGGCGCCATTGGTGCGGCCTTGAATCAGATCGATGATTTAAACAAAGCCGGCCATGATGATCCAAATGGTCTGCTTCAAAAAAGTTCAAAGCCGCTGGCGTTACAAGAACTCGTTTCGAAACCATCCATCAATAAGACGTATTATTTTAAGGAACTCAACCTACGGCTTTCAGATTATCCTGATTTTAGAAGCGTTGAGACTTATAACCACGTGGTTAAGTTCGAAAAATCATTAAGTCCTGTTGAAGTGGACGTTTACGAAGATTTGAAAAACGGAAGTTCCTATGATGTTTATCTTGGGGTAGATATTGGCTCTACAAGTACAAAGGCGGTATTGATCGATAGACATAAGACCGTGCTTGCAGGTTTTTACACACGAACATCCGGCAGGCCTGTGTGCGCGGTTCAGAGTATTTTAGAGGCCATCGATGATTTAAGGATAAGAA
The DNA here is from genome assembly GCA_011391835.1 of Desulfobacteraceae bacterium. Classification (GTDB taxonomy): domain Bacteria; phylum Desulfobacterota; class Desulfobacteria; order Desulfobacterales; family JAABPS01; genus JAABPS01. Next base: position 5,541 of record JAABPS010000151.1, on the reverse strand, counting down.
AGAAACTAACCCTAAATGTTATTTCAAGCGGCACCACCGGTTCGGGGCGAAAATTTATAAGAAAGATTATCGGCGCAGATATGGCTGTGGATGAAATTACAGCCCATGCGCGGGCCGCTTATGAAATAAACCCGGATGTGGATACCATTATTGAAATAGGGGGTCAGGATTCTAAATTTACCACACTAAAAAACGGTATGGTAACATCTGCTGTCATGAACAATGTGTGTGCCGCAGGAACCGGAAGCTTTATCGAAGAACAGGCGTTGAAACTGGGGTGTGAGATTTCAAACTATTCTGAAAGAACGCTGAATAAAAAAGCGCCCATGACAAGCGACCGGTGCACCGTATTTATGGAAAGAGATATCAATCACTATTTAAATGAAGGGTATTCTGTTGACGAAGTACTGGCATCGGCGCTTCATTCGGTCAGAGAAAATTATCTTTTAAAAGTGGCTACTGAAAAAAGCATCGGCGATGTTGTATGCTTCCAGGGTGCAACCGCAAAGAATAAAGCGCTTGTGGCGGCGTTTGAGCAAAAACTTGAAAAGCCAATCCATGTTTCAACATACTGCCATCTGACGGGAGCGCTTGGAACAGCGCTCATACTGCATGATGACCAGATCAGAGATACGTCATTTAGAGGCTTTGGGCTGTATAAAAATGAAATTCCCATCCGATCCGAAATTTGTGAATTGTGTACAAACCACTGTAAAATTACCATTGCTGATATTGGTGATGAAAGGGAGGCGTATGGCTTTTTATGCGGAAGGGATTATCATACCCAAAAGCATGTCAGCAACAATATCTCCGGTTTTGATCTGATTAAAGAAAGAAAAAAAGCGTTTCGGACGGATCAGAAAACTCATGTGAAAGATAATCCGACAATAGGAATCCCAGCCGCTATTTATATGGCTGAAGACCTGCCATTGTGGAAGAAGTTTTTTGAACACCTTTCCATTCAAACGATTACCAGTGAAAATTATCAGGACGCCGTGAGACAAGGGAAAAACATCAGCCAGGCTGAGTTTTGCGCGCCTGTGTCTGCCATGCATGGGCATGTTCATTATCTTCTGGAAAAGGCGGATTATGTATTTTTGCCATTTTATCTTGAAAGTAAAAAAAGAGAAAAGAGTGTGATGCGTCAGTATTGTTATTATTCACAGTATGTTCCGGCAGTGGTCGCATCCTTGGATACCCCGGGGAATAGAATACTCTCTCCGGTCGTAAAATATCTATACACAAACTTTCATACCAAAATCCAACTTTATAGAACATTCAAACCAATTTTTGGCAGCAGAATCAATTTTTTAGATATTTCAGCAGCCTATGATAAGGCCATTGAATTTAAAAATTCAGGATTAAACCGACTAAAGGTGCTTTACAAAAAGGAGCTTCAAGGCGCGGATGATATCAGTGTCATTTTTTTAGGAAGGCCATATACCATACTTGCGCCGGCAGAAAATAAAGGTATTCCCGATATCTTTGCATCCATGGGAATCAAAACCTTTTATCAGGACATGGTGTCATATGGGGAAAAGGATATTGAGGCAATAGCGCCATTGCTCAATGAACTGCATTGGCATTATGCGTCAACAATACTGGAAGCCGCGGAGGTCATATCAAATACAGAGATGATATATCCTGTATTCGTCACAACGTTTAAATGCACGCCGGACTCCTTTGCCCTGGAATATTTCAAAAATTTAATGCATGCGAAAGAAAAACCATATCTTGTCCTGGAATTAGATGAACACGGTTCCAGCGTGGGATATGAGACCCGAATAGAAGCGGCGATTCGGGCATTTAGAAATCATGCCGCCCAGAAAAAAGACAGGAAGGCCATTGATTATCAGTGCATCAATCCAAATATTGTGACCTCCTATCGGGATAAAAGCATTTTGATTCCCAATTGGGATCCTATCATCTGCAGCCTTATTGCTTCCAATTTAAAAAGAGAAGGTCTGGACGCCATTATCATGCAGGAAACCGACGCATCCATCCAAAAAGGGGTGAGATTTAATACAGGCCAGTGTATTCCGTTAAATGCCATCGTCCAGGCATTTGTTGACACAGTTGAAGCCAGGGGCCTTGATCCTGAGCAAACAGTTCTCTGGATGTTTAAAGCCGGCATTTGCAGTATCAAGCTTTTCCCGCATCATATGAAACATCTGCTGAGGGTTTATGGCGGCGGAATGGAAAAGGCCGGAGTTTGTACCGGAGAAATTTCATTTTTTGATATTTCAGCCAGGGCTGCGATAAATACCTATTTTGCATTTATGTTTGGAGGATTGCTGAGGAAAATGGCGTGTAAGCTTAGGCCCTATGAAGTCGAAAAGGGAGAGACGGACAAAGCTGTTGAAAAAAGCATTCATATTTTTAATGACGCATTTTTGGGAAATACTTCTAAAGAGGATGCTGTCTGCGAAGTGGTATTACTTTTTAATAAAATAAAAACAAGGAAGGAAAACCGGCCCAAGGTGGCACTATTTGGAGATATCTATGTCAGAGATAATGATGTGATGAATCAGGGATTAATCCGCTTTATTGAGGAGAATGGCGGCGAGGTGATGACCACACCGTATAACCAGTACTGCAAAATGATTGCTGCTGCTTATTTTAAAAAATGGTTTACGGAAGGCAACTATGTGGGCCTTGTTTCATATAAGGCCTTACTGGCAACGGTTTTGCGGATGGAAAAGAAATACTACAAATATTTTGAGAGTGTATTAAATGAACCGGATATTGAGTTTAAAGGATTGCCGGACTCGGTTTTGCCAGACCACAAGCTGACTATGGAAAATACGGGTGAGTCAATGGAGAATGTTTTAAAAACCTATTACATAAAAAAACATTATCCGGATGTATCATTATTCGTTCAAACAAGTCCCGCGTTTTGCTGCCCGTCACTGGTAACGGAAAGCATGCGTGAAGCTATTGAAAAAAATACCGGGATTCCGGTAGTATCCATAACGTACGATGGAACGGGTGGATTAAAGAATGAAGCCATTATCCCCTATCTCAAGTATCCAAGGAAACCTCTGGAAAAACATATTGACATGGAAGGATCCAATTTGGTGGGATGATCGATACAAGAAAGTAATTTCACTCCTCACCTCTGTATTTTTATACTTTGATGTATTTGCTCCTGTCTTGCATGAAATCTTTATAAACCTGGTAGTAGTCGGTTTGTTCGTAGGTTACCTTTTTTACCGGTATATCATCAAAGCTGTAAATGGTCGCATCAGGGCAAGCCAGAAGGATGGGTGAATGCGTTACAATGATAAATTGCACACCATCAGATGATGTTATGGCTTTGCTCAGTATCTGAAGAAGTTCAATTTGGCTTTTGGGAGACAGTGCGGTTTCCGGTTCATCAAGAAAGTAAATACCTTTAATTTTATAGCGGGCTTTGAAAAAAGACATAAGCGATTCACCATGCGACTTGGTTATCAATGATTCTCCGCCAAAGTATTTCAGCAGCCCCGGATCACCGGCAGCCCATTCATCTAACAGCTGAGCAAAATGCTGAAAGATGTGAGACCCGAAGAAGGAGCCGGAAACAGCGCCATTCGACCAGTGAATGGATATGCTCTGATAGAGCTGATCTTCGTAAGGGTTTAATGTGTAACGGGTTCTTTCTTCATTTTTCCATATATGTACGCCGCATTGTAAACATATCGCTTCAAGCAATGTTGATTTGCCGGTTCCATTTTCCCCAGCGAAAAACGTCACCGGTGAGGTGAATTCAATACTTCGTGTATGCCGGAAAATATCAAGATTAAATGGATATCGATCTGCGACAGGATATTTTTCAGGTAATAGGCTTGCTTTTAACAGGTGCATGGGAAAATAGTTTTTGAGTCATGTAGGGTCGCCAAATGTAATACTTCTAATAACTGTATCTCTGGCGATTTTAAAGGTTGACGAAAATTCAATGACAGCTCGTTTTTCTTCATTATAAACGGTTGCCTGGCCTTTTAAAATAGTTCCCTCACGGCTGATGACTTTTGCTTCGGCAGTAACAATTCCCTGTTTGACTGGGTAGAGAAATGTAGTTTCCAGAGATATGGTTGCAAAATGTGTTTGAGGAGGAACAATGCTCTTAATGGCCATTACGACCGCGGTATCTGCAAGACTGACCAAGGCTCCCCCGTGCATGAGGCCGGCGCCCTGGGCCAAATCGATGAAAAAGGGCATTGTCAAGGTCGCGCTGCCGTCTGCAGCATGAATGATTTCCATGTTTAGCAGACGCTCAAACGGCGCACAGCTAATCCATTCCTTCATTTGAAACTGATGTGGGCCTGTAGGTTGCGTCATTACTCTAATCCTATATAGAAGCTCTCTCCATTCTTCCTGGCCTCTCGCCCCTGGCTTCTTGCCGATAGCCTTATTTTATCTTAAGCATAATGTACTTCCGTAAAACGGCTACGCAGCTTGATTACCTGATCCTTCACCTTTTTACCTTTTAAAGAAGCGCTGATAAGTTCAGCAACTTCTCCCATTTCTGCCTCCTTCATGCCAACATGAGTGAGCTCCTGAACTCCGATCCGAAGGCCGGACGGATTTTTGGGATCCTTGTCTCCGGGAAGCATGTTGTAATTCAAAATGATATTGTTATCCGCAAGCTGTTTGGCCATATCTTTAGCGGTGCCGTAGTTAGATACATTTAACGCGATCTGGTGGCTTTTGGTGAATCCAAATTCTTTGGCTTCCACATGACCCCCGTGATCTGACAAAGCCTGTCCCAGCGCTTTGGCATTGGATACAATCTGAGCAGCATACGCCTTGCCGTGTTTTTTCATCTCGCGAACGGCAATCAGAAAACCGGGAATAGTGTGAAGATGATGATTTGAGGAAGAGCCCGGCATAATCCCGCGGTCAATGCTGGACCACCATTTCAGTTCCAGCTCTGTAGAAAGATTTCCCAAAATCACTCCGCGCTGGGGGCCGGGAAATGTTTTATGAACACTGGCGGCAATGAAATGCGCGCCTTCACGGAATGGATCTTGAAACTGACCACCAAGGATCAAACCCAGCACATGGGCTGCGTCATATAAAATCGGGATGTTTTTGGCGTTACAAACTTTAGCGATTTCCTGGACAGGTTCAGGAAACAAAAAAAGACTTTTGCCCATCACAACAAGTTTGGGAGATGTTTTTTCTATGAGAGCGATACCTTTTTTTGCATCAATATGATAGCCATCTTTTGTTGTGGGCCAGTAATGCAGGGATATGGAATCTTCTTCGCCAACGGTAAGCTGCTGCCCGCGGATTTGAATGCGCCGTCCAAATATGCCGATGGGATTGTGGCTGATGTGGCCGCCGGTATCAATGGAATTAACAATCACTGTATCGCCTCCCCGAAGGAGGCCAAGGGCTACAGCGGTATTGGCCTGATTGCCGCTGATAGGCCGGACATCTGCGTGCGTACATCTGGCCAATTCCATGATTTCCTTTGTGGCCATGCTTTCGAGCTGATCGATATAGGCGGTGCCTTCATAATATCGGTTGGTAGAGTTTTGGGTATTTGGATGTCCT
>JAABPS010000150.1 GCA_011391835.1 Desulfobacteraceae bacterium | reverse complement strand
GGCCTCCGGCAACTACCATGAAATAGAATCTCAAAAAGGCGGTTGCACGAAAGGCATGTTAACCCCTTGATTGACAGGAGGTGTCATGTTTAAAACCAGAATAACCGAGTTGCTGGGGATTCAATATCCGATTATTGGCGGAACCATGATGGACATTACGCTGGCCCCCTTCGTGGCAGCAATTTCTAATGCCGGCGCGCTCGGGATTATCGCCTCGGCAATCTTCAAGGACCCGGAGAAGCTTCGTCTGGAAATTAGAAAAACCAGAGAATTGACCGATAAACCATTCGCCGTCAATATCAATCTCTTCCCTCAACTGATGCCGCCCGATAACAGAATATTTCTCGATATACTCTCAGCGGAAGGGGTAAAAATAGTCGAGACGTCGGGCTATCAGGCGCCGGTAGATCTGGTGGCGCTTTTCAAGGAATACGGCATGACCTGGATTCACAAATGCGTCGGGGTGCGTTACGCCAGGAAAGTGGCCTCGCTTGGCGCAGATGCCGTAACGGTTGTGGGATATGAGAATGGCGGTGCGACTGGGATATTGAATATCACAACGATGGTGCTGGTGCCGTCGACGGTCGATGCGGTTCAGATTCCGGTCATCGGCGGTGGCGGTGTTGTTGACGGGCGCGGACTCTACGCCGTTCTCTCTCTGGGCGCGGAAGCGGCCATCGTCGGCTCGCGCTTAGTGCTTTCCGACGAATGCCCGGTGCATCAGAATTTAAAGCAGGCGCTTTGTGAAGCCGACGAACTCAGCACAGACCTGATTATGTTTTCGGTTGGTTTCACACATCGAGTTTGGATGAATGAGCCGGCGAAGAAGACCCTTGAAATTGAAAAAAGGGGCGGTTTGCTGGAGGAGATACTTCCCTATGTTTCCGGCGAAGCGGCCAGGAAGATGTACCAGACCGGCGATTTGAACGCTGGAACCATTTCCATATCACAAGGGATAGGCATCCCCAAAAAAATCATGCCGGTCCGGGATATCATCGAAGAGATGGTCGGGCAGGCGCAGGAAATACACAAGCGGATGGCTAAAATTGGAATGGCATGACCATTGGTAATGCCGGCTTTCACTTTGAAATGAACGCTGATAACCGCCAGTTACCCCTAAATTTTCTTTGACATACAAGCTTTCTTTGTATTATTATATTTTTAATGTCAAAAAGAATTTTATAGCAATTCAATCTGGGTATCTGTAGGAAATAAAAATGATAAAGAAAATGATCGCCATTTTAACACTGGTTTTTTTTCTTGGTTTAGCCGGTTGTTTCCCTCCACCTCGGCCGGGCCATCTTCCACTTCCACCGCATCCGGGGCATCTTCCGGCGCCACCCCTGCGTTTACCGGTACCACCTCACCCCTGATAATTTTTAAGGGTGCTATCGATGCTTTAATATCGGGATTCCTGCACGACATATTCAACCATATTTGGTAAACCAACTGTGTACTCTTATATAAAAGAGATTCTCACCATGATAAAGTTTGTCCGTTCTGGTTGTTTATTACTTCTTTTATTCTTAGCGGTCATGCCAGGGATATCCATCAGCAAGGCTGCTTATGCTGAAACTCCGAGTCCGTGGATATCTGAAAGTTTAATCATCGACAGCAATATGACCGAGAAAGAAGCTTTCGATGGCCTGGACCCGAAATGCCCGGAGGAGATTCGCAAACAGCAGAGGATCGTCACAGTCAAGTACTACTCATCTGACAAGAAGATCCATCAAGGGCAGTTGCTTATCGACGGTGAACTGGAAAATGATATCAGGACAGTGTTCGAGGTGGCGTTAAAAGAACGCTTTCCGATCTGTTCTGTTATTCCAATTTCAGATAAACGCTTTCGTAAAGATGATCGCTGGAGTGACGATCTTTCCATGGAAGCCAATAATACTTCCGCATTCAATTACAGACTCAGCACGGGAAGTACGCAACTATCGAAGCATGCATACGGTAGGGCGATTGACATAAATCCTTTTCAAAATCCTTATATCAAGGAGAGAATTATCCTCCCCCAGGGCGCGAAATATGATCCAACTGCTGAAGGGACAATGACAGCAGATCATCCAATTGTACGAACATTTCTACGGCTTGGTTGGGAATGGGGAGGCAACTGGACTACCCTTAAAGATTACCAGCATTTTGAAAAATCACCGAAGAATTAGCGGTATCCAACCCGGATGGACAGTCTCTATCATTCTTTATCCAGGCAAATTGACCGGTATTGTCTCTCCCGGATTGGCACAAGAGCAATAGAAGGCGTCGACAATGCCGGATTCAGGAAGTTTACAGTTCGGGTATTTTTACGTCCAGTGATTTTTCCAGCCATTCAGCTACCAGGCGGCGATGGCAATTTTCTCCCGGTACCTCCCAGCACATAATAATGGAATCAGAAAGCTCGGCGTAAACCTTGGCAGGATCCAGCTTGTCAAGCACCTCGCTTTTATATTCCTTTATATATTGTGGCCAGGGAAGGCCGGCTTTTGCCCTTTTGAAAGATCAGCCGAAGGTGCGAGAGCCGAATATCGTCGCCCCTTTCCCCACCATCTTGGAGACCATCTGGCAATACTGACTGCTTTGGGGTTTTCAGCAGCGCCTTTATTCCCGAAATAAGATGTCATCATGTTATATTATCCTTTGATTAATGGTCAGTATCCACATCCATATATAAGTAAATAATTTGACACATATCAGTTTTATTTTTTGCAGGATCATATGCCGAGGACAACCTTTTCTTACATACCGGGTGTTTCACACAGTATCATCGTCCGTTTAAATAAGCGTTGCAAGATAAACTTCCTGTGAAAACGGTTTTTACTCAGGATACAGGAAATAAGTGGTTGCAAAATAATTGTCATGATATTATGTATTATTTAATATATTTATGTCGTATCTGCCGGGCACGTCAACCATGTTTTGAGAGGATATTTGTTAGATCGACATTAACCAGCTTAAAAGTTGTCCGGAACATGTGCCCCGTAAAACCTTAAACATCATCTGGTTGTTGAACTCAAAGGAGGAGAAACAAATGCAAATTACCACTACTCCAAACATAGATGGCAAACGGATCACCAGGTACTGCGGTATCGTAACAGGAGAAGCCATTCTAGGCGCCAACCTGTTCAAAGATCTATTCGCCGGAATCCGCGATCTCGTTGGTGGGCGGTCGGCAACCTATGAGCGGGAACTGCAGCGGGCGCGCGAAATTGCTTTGCAGGAACTCCAGCAGCGCGCGCAAGAGGCCGGCGCCAACGCCGTAGTCGGTGTCGATTTGGACTACGAGGTACTTGGCCAAAAAAATGGAATGCTCATGGTTTCTGCAAGCGGTACGGCCGTCGTTGTTGAATAGCAATGATAACCAAGGGAATAAGTTCGGGATATCCAATAAAAGTAAAAAGGCATGTCAAAATGATAATTATATACTTATTTATGGACGTACCGAATACTTCCCTTTATTAAAAAGATTCATCGCTCATAGAGGGTCTTTTCTTGATTTTATTGGCATGAACCCTGAGTAAAATATAGACGGGCTTTAATCAAGTTTAAATGTTTAAAACGTCCCATAGAAGACTCCCAATGCAGGAAAACGGAAGAATACTGCGGCGAGGAAGGGATAAGCACGTTCCCTGGGAAACGAAGTCCTGTGTGGAAACAATGGAGGAATGAGGGCATGGATTCTATAGCAAAAGCAGTAAAGGAGCATCGCGATTTTTTTCAAACAGGGAAAACCATCGATATCGAATTCCGGCGCGACAGTTTGAAAAAACTTCAGGATGCGTTATTAAGATACGAAAATGAAATCTACGACGCCTTCTGGGAAGATTTGAGAAAACCGAAACTGGAAGTATTCGGAACCGAGATCGGTATGATATTAAAGGAAATCAAACATCACCTGAAAAAACTGAATAAGTGGGCAAAACCCACGAGAATCTCGACCGATATGCTGAATTTTTATTCCACCAGCCGGATTCTGCACGAACCGTACGGAGTCGTTCTCATCATGTCGCCCTGGAATTACCCGCTTCAGCTCGCGCTGCTGCCAATGGTGGGGGCATTATCGGCCGGAAACTGCGTCATGATGAAACCGGCCCATTATTCCGCAAATGTATCGGATTTAATCAAAAAACTTTTAACTGAAATTTTTCCTCCGGAATACGTCAGTGTCATTACCGGTGATCGGAATGTCAACCAGGCCGTTCTGGACCAGCGCTTCGATTTAATTTTTTTCACCGGAAGCCCCTCTCTCGGGAAAATCGTCATGGAAAAGGCGTCAAAACACCTGACTCCGGTCGTACTGGAACTGGGAGGGAAAAGCCCCTGTATCGTTGAACAGGATGCCGATCTCGATATCGCGGCCCGGCGCATCAGTTTCGGCAAATTCTTAAATTCCGGCCAAACCTGCATTGCTCCCGATCACCTTTTCGTACACAGGGAAGTAAAGGATAAACTGCTGTTAAAAATCCGCGGCTGTATAAAGAGCTTCTACGGCGATGATCCCGAACAGAGTCCCGATTACGGAAGAATTATAAACGACCGGCAATTCGATCGTCTGGAAAAACTCATGCATTCGGCCGGAACCATAATCCACGGCGGAAAGGTGAACAGGACCGCCCGGTATGTTGAGCCGACTATCATCGATAAGATCAACTATACTGATCCCATCATGCAGGAAGAGATTTTCGGACCGCTGCTTCCGGTGCTGGAGTTTACCCGTCTCGAAGATGTGATCTCCATGATCAACAGGCATGAAAAACCTCTGGCCATGTATTTCTTCACTTCTTCAAAATCCAAAAGGGACCTTCTTTTGTCATCGACATCATCAGGCGGCGGCTGTATCAACGATACCATCATGCACGTATCGAATCCCAATATGCCCTTCGGCGGCGTCGGGAACAGCGGCATGGGTTGTTATCACGGCAAATTCAGTTTCGACGCTTTCAGTCATCACAGGTCGATTTTACAGAAAACGACCATTTTCAATCCAACCATCCCCTACCCGCCGTATAAGAACAAATTGAGTTATATAAAACTTTTATTGTCGTAAACGGAATGGAATGCTGAAGGTTTCGGCAAGCGGCACAGTCGTCGTTGTTGAGTAACAGTGATAGCCAGGGAAATATGTTCGGGATATCTAATAAAAGTAAAAAGACATGTCAAACTGATAGTTGTTTATGAATTTATGGACGTCCCGAATACTTCGTGGACGTCCCGAATTCTTCGCTTATCTACTGCCTCGCCTAAACCGACCAATCTTCAGCACGGGGGTCCGTATTGAGACATATCTGCCCATGGCACCACCCGAGGTTTCTTAAACGGTCGTGATACGTCTTCAAGTGTCTCTCCTCTGATTTCTATATCTTTAATGTTCGTGGGCGTCATGCCAGCTTTCCAAGCCCAAATAAACGTCGAGATTTCGTCGGGCTGAAAGCCCATCACGAACGCGCCCACCATATCTGTCGCCAAGGGATTGGTACCTGCAATGATAATACCCATATTTACCAACTCTCCTCCTCTAGAGACGGAAGGCCCCTGCCCCTGCATAGCTACAGAAGCGTCTATGACTACAAGGCCCAGCTTGTTGGCCCGTACGATATCTATGATTGCCGATGCGGTTCCCGAACTTTCCACCTTCGAGGCCTCGGCATGGATAGCCGACCGTACTGTTCCATATACCTGCCCCGGATAGACACCGATAAGGTTCTTCATCCCGAGTGTTACTGTAGCAAGGCCGTGGGTCTTCATCATGGGCACCGAACAAAGCAAGTCTGTATCGACAAGGGACTGGTGAAGGCTTATTTCCTTGAAAACGAAGCCGCCTGGTAAGCTAATCTTTGACATGTTGCCTGTATGGAGGTTTATGAGCGGGACTTTGAGATCTTTAGCGAGTTCCGAATAGCCCAGACCGTCAAAGACGCTTTGCTGGATCTCATTGAGCATTTCCCTGTCTGTAGTACTGCAGACTTTACCAAAGATTCCCGGGCGAAAATTGGGTTTGGCGGCGGCAGACCCTTCGCCGATGCACACGTCTTTCCCAGACTCGGTCATCATTGTTGCAAGGGCTTTTATGATTTCAGGTTTAGTCACATCTGAGGGTTGCGGACTGACCAAATTGGGTTTTAGCATGATCCGCTGTTTACCCGTCGTTATCGTTTTCATCCCGTCCAACAGGTCGATTGCCTTCCTCACTGCATAATCAATATTGTCATTTTTGATTTTCACAACGCTGACGACCGGCTTGTTGACCGAAGCCAACGCATCCATCGGCTTTAAGACAGATAGGGGAGAAAACACACCGTCAAAGCAAGCAACAGTTCCTCCGACTGCGAGAGTCTTCATAAATTCGCGCCTATTTATTTTTTTCATTGTAATCTCTCCTTCTACTAAAGGTTTTTTGATTTGGAATTGAAGTGAGGAATGCCGCTTCAAATAGAGACCACCATTGACTATCCTTCGGAATCAACTACCGGCCTCCAAAAGGTAAAACATAATATGTCCTGGCGAGACGGAACCCTACGGTACAATCCCATAAGTCCGGAGGGAAGCCGGAGCGAAGCGCTGAGCGGCAGCCCCCGGGAATGTTGCCACAGCTACCGCCACGATAAACCCGGTACGAGCCCGAATTAGGTCCCGTTGGATCGATAACATGGCCAGTCGGATATTCTCCTTTCCAGTCCTGAACCCACTCCCAGACATTACCTATCATGTCATACAATCCATAAGCGTTAGGCGATTTTGTCCCCACGGTATGAGTTCTAT
>JAABPS010000550.1 GCA_011391835.1 Desulfobacteraceae bacterium | reverse complement strand
TCATATAAAAAAGATGTCATGGAATCAACATTTTTCTTTTGATAAACCTTTAAAACACAGGTTTTGAATGGGTCGTTTCTAATTTGTTAAAAATCAATTTCAAAATGTACAGCTCTATGGTATTTTAATTTCAATCAGAATCCATACCATAACGGGAGGCATAAATGAGAAGACTATCTGCGGTGTTAGCTTCTGTTTTTATCCTTGCTGCTGGCTGTACACCAAAAATTATCAGCATTATCGATTCAGCAAATGTGCCGTTTGCTGAAATAGAAACTGAGCCGTATACCATTTTACCGTACAAGATCGGTGTTGTCTTTGATGAGGAGTTTACGTCCAAAATTGCCAGAGCAACTGAACGATACAGGGATACGGAATATATCTTCGAAGCACGGCTGGGGAAGGATATGAGCCAGACCCTGCCGGTATTTTTAAGAAAAAATTTCAGAGAAGTAGTTGTCTTAAATAGCCTCCGCGAGGCAGGCCCAGACTTTGATTATGTTCTTGTTCCGGATATCAGCCGGTCAAAAGCCAGCATCGTTGTACGGATGAGTACGGTACCGATCTATGAACTGACCGTTTCGTTTAAGGTCAATGTTTTTAGAGGGGGTCATTCATTTACCTATTTTAATATTATTGAGACAAAAGGCATGGAGGTTCCTCGATCCAATGAAGAAGAGTCAAAACGGCAGGAACTGGTACAGCAGGGATATGATAAATTAATGACCCGGATTTATACGAGTCTGGGAAAGGCGCTGAGACAGCTTTAGATGTATTCGCCTTCATTGTGCGCTGTTCTGATCATCGGCGATTTCGTTGAACTATCTGTATTCCCTTTTCTATGAAAAGGTTATTCGCCCTTATATTCGGCTGTTACCTTGGTTGTAATGCCGCCTCTGGCTGTGAAATCTCCTGATACTTCTAACCATTTTGGATGAAGGGCGGACACAAGATTATCCAGGATCTGATTGACAACATGTTCATAGAAAATTCCTACATTTCGAAACTGCAGGAGATACAATTTCAGTGACTTCAGCTCAATGATTTTGCTTTCTGGCCGATACCGGATGGTGATGGTTCCAAAATCAGGAAGGCCGGTCATGGGGCAAACCGATGTAAATTCAGGCTGCTCTATACATATTTCAATATCGCGAATATTTTTGTACTTATATGCGATGGTTTTAAGAAGCCTGGTGTTGACTGTATCCGGGCTTTCTATCTTTTGTATGGATGTTGTCTTGGATATTTTTTTCATAACTTGTTGTTTGTTAGGATTTTCAAAGGGTAATCTGTTTATTAATAAATAAGATAGATGATGTCAAACTGACAATGCTTTCGTTGGCGTATTCATATAAACCCCGGGAAATGGATACGTCTTGACACGCCTTTTCGTTTCTGTTAACAAGCTAAAATAATTATAAAAACAATCTTCAAAGATATTTTGAGAAAAATCAGGCGCACCAATAAAAAACAAAGGAATGAATCATGACATCTATGAATGAGCATATTCTTCGGACAACCAAAGAGGTGATCGTTAAGTTTATTGAATGCGGGAGGATCTCTCCTGCCGGCTTTCATGAGACGTTTCGATCTGTTTACAAGACTGTTGAAGAGGCGGTCAAAGGATCAGGCAAGAAAGCAGAGGCGGAAGGCGAAAACGAGAAGTAGATTCATCCCTGCTTTTTCAATCCATATTGAAAAAGCTGCCGGGGGGGCGGTTTTTAACATATTCATTTCTTTTCCTTTTCATCATTTATTTTTCTTGTTCGGATACTATCTCTACCCCATCTTCCCTTGACATAATCACTGTATTGGCTTAAAAGTCGATTTCCAAATAATTGCTTCTGGCATTGATGACAGTCGTATAGCATTTGAAGTAAAAATGAGCAAAATTGATAAAATAAGAAATATAGGAATCATAGCGCACATTGACGCAGGAAAGACAACCGTCACCGAGCGGATATTGTATTATACAGGCCGTTCCCATAAAATGGGTGAAGTGCATGATGGCGAAGCGATTATGGACTGGATGCAGGATGAACAGGAGCGCGGGATAACCATTACTTCAGCAGTGACCACCTGTGAGTGGAAAGGGAGCGAAATTCATCTGATCGACACGCCGGGGCATGTGGATTTTACCATTGAAGTTGAGCGGTC
>JAABPS010000149.1 GCA_011391835.1 Desulfobacteraceae bacterium | reverse complement strand
GCCGAAAATCGCATTTATAAACAAGCTCGACAGAATAGGCGCTGACTTTTCGGGTACCATTGAGATGATGAAAAAAAGGCTGAATGCAAATCCTCTGGTGTTGCAACTGCCTGCGGGCTCGGAAGATAATTTTGAAGGTGTTATCGATTTGATCAATATGGAATTGATTCTCTGGGATGACGCATCACTGGGGGAGAGTTTTTCCACGGCCCCTATTCCTGAGGGATATCTTCCCGCTGCTCGAACGTCTCGTGACAAGCTCATTGAAATGCTGGCGGAAATCGATGATGACATTATGGAGGCCTATCTGTCAGAAACTGAAATGGATAATGAACGTATTCGTGCTGCAATACGGAAAGCAACCATCCATTTAAAAGGCGTTCCGGTTCTCTGCGGGTCTGCACTGAAGAATAAAGGGATGCAACCGCTTCTTGATGCGATTGTGCAGTTTTTGCCAAGCCCTGTTGATGTACCGCCCATAAAAGGGATAAATCCTAAAACGGGAGAGCCCGTTGAATGCAAAGCGAGCGATACAGCCCCTCTGGCTGCTCTTATATTTAAAGTATCAATGATGGAGGGACGAAAACTCTCCTTCATCAGAATTTACAGCGGCAGAATAAAAAGCGGCGAGGATGTGTACAATTCTTCCCGCGGAATCAAGGAGAAGCTCGCCCGGATACTCAGGATGCATGCCAACAAGAAAGAAAGGATTGATAGCTCGGGCGCTGGAAGTATTATCGGCGTTGTTGGGTTAAAGGAATCCTCAACCGGTGAAACTTTGTGCTTAAGTGATCATCCGGTATTGCTGGAACGGATAGAGTTTTATGAGCCGGTGATATCTGTCGCGGTAGAGCCTAAAACCCATTCCGATCAGGAGCGGCTTGAAGAGGTTCTCGAGAAGTTTACCGCCGAAGATCCCACCCTGAAAGTGAAAGAGGATGAAGATACCGGTCAGACGATTTTGTCCGGTATGGGAGAGCTGCATCTTGAAGTGATTGTCAGCCGAATGCAGCGTGAATTCAAGACAAATGTAAATGTCGGCAAGCCTCAGGTAGTGTACCGAGAGACGATCGAGCACGAGAGTGAAGGCAAGGCTGTGTTTGACAAAGAGATTGCAGGCCAGCGCCATTATGGAGAAGTCCATTTACGCCTGAGGCCTCTGAATCGAAGCGAAGGAAACAGATTCAAAGTAAATATGACTGATGGAGTTATTCCTGATGTCTTTATTTCCGCTATTCAAAAAGGCATCATGGAATCCTTTGAAAGCGGGGCGTTGATGGGCTATCCGGTGGTAGATGTTGAAGCCGTTCTCTCTGGCGGCGGGTTTAAGGAATCGCTGGGTACGGAGCTTGCATATACGGTGAGCGCTTCCATGGCGTGCAAAGAAGCCTTAGTCGGCGGGAAGCCCTTCCTGCTGGATCCAATTATGAAAGTGGAAGTATTTGTTCCAGAAGCTTTTATCGGGGATGTGATCGGCGACCTGAATGGCCGAAAAGGGAAGATTGAATCCGTAGAACACAAAACAGGGTTGCAGGTCATACAGGCCGTTGTTCCGCTTTCAAATATGTTTGGTTACTCAACGTCGCTTCGGTCTGGCACCCAGGGAAGGGGAACATTTTCCATGCAGTTTTCCCATTTTGATCGTCTATGAGAGATGTCCTTTGAAGTTAATTATCGCATGATATTGCGGGTTCGGGGCCTTCCCGGTCGCATGATTTCTTCTTCCGGTTTATTTTCTACCACAGACGGTTTCCTGGTTTCTTCTATCAACTTTTCAATTTTGTTTTTTTTCACCGGGTCCTTTTCATATTTTAATGCTTTTTCCAAATGAAAAATGGCGTTTTTTAAATCTCCGTTTCCTTTGTAGTAGGTGCCCAGGTGCAAATACGCATCCCCCAATTTCTCCTGCTTCCCATAGATTTCACCCATAAAATAGAAGGCTTCATTATACTCTGGATTCTTTTCGATCAGTTCATTAAACACAGCTAAGGATTCATTCAATTTCCCAAGTTCAAGAAGTGTTCTGCCGAGGTAAAAATGACCTTCAGGGTCATCGGGCGAAATGCTCTGAGCACTTTTTAACGACCTCAATGCTTCGTCAAAAGATCCATCAAGAAAATATACCCTTCCCAAATCATAGAGAACAGCGTAATCGAAAATATTTTTTTCCAAAGCCATACGAAGATGGTCTATGGCATCTTTTCGATTGCCGACCCTTTCGAGGATCAGACCATATCGATAGTGTGCCATGGGATTGTCCGGATGTTTTGTGACATCGGCCTTGAATCGCTGGACGACTCTGTTTTCATCGCCATACTTTATAAGAAGTCTTGCTTGCATCCTTTCAAAGTTGCTGGAATTTCTCCGATCCTGTTTGGCGCCTTTTCCCCCATTCACTTCAAGCCAGCTTCCAATATAAATAATACGGTCATCGATGGCGGGATGCGTTGTTAAATAAGTGGGAACCTGATCCGGGCCAAACCATTGCCGGTTTCTAATTTTATGCAAAATCGTAATTAATTCTTTTCCATCGTATCCGGCCTTTTTGAGGTACTTTAAGCCAACCTGGTCCGCCTGCATTTCATCTTCACGGCTATATGCCAGCGCGGCAGATTGTCCTGCAGCATTTGATCCCACCAGAACCGCCTGAGCAGCGTCTCCGGCGCCTGCAATACCCAGCAGGATACCAGCAGCAATCCCGGCCAGGGTCATCATGCTGATCTTTTTTGATCGTTCTATCCTTTTTGAAATATGACGGCACACCACATGAGAGATTTCATGACCGATAATTCCGGCCAGTTCATCTTCATTATTCATTGCTTCAATTAGGCCGCTGAAGATAAAAATATGCCCAGCGGGCCCGGCGAATGCATTAAATTCATCCTGTTTTATTACATAAAAGTGATATTGAAAGGGCTGGGGGGGAAGGGATGAGACAATTTTGTTTCCAATGTCGTTGATATACTTAACGATGAGAGGGTCATCGATGATTTCAAACTTTTTGAAAACCATTTTCAGGAATTCTTCTGACAGCTCCTGTTCCTTTTTTGCTGAAAGGCCATCCGCCAGCCCTGAAGACGCCAGGCTGAAAAACAAAAGAGTGACAATGGAGACGGATTTTATAAAAGGCCGTAAAAACATGATAAATCTTTCCTCTCCGGAGGCTTAATACCAGTGATGCGATTGCAAAGTAAATTTTGCGGATTTAAAAACAAACATCGTATATTCACGGCGGGCATACCATATTTAACTAATTAAATTAATATATAAAACAAGTATTTCGTGTCAGCCTGCCCGCTGCTGAGTGTATGTTCTTATATTTCTTTTCAAACATAAAATTTTATGTTAACGTCTTTTCATTATGGCACATATTATATGTATAGCCAACCAAAAAGGTGGCGTAGGCAAGACAACGACCGCAATAAACCTGTCCGCCTCTCTGGCTGTTTCAGAGAAAAGGACGCTTCTGGTGGATTGCGATCCTCAGGCAAATGCAACGACCGGAATTGGTCTTGATAAGTCTATTATCGAAAAAACCCTGTACCACGGTCTCATTGGCGAAGTGCCTGTGATTGACATTATCTTGGATAGCGCTATTGAAACATTAAAGGTGATTCCATCTCAGGTAGAACTTATCGGGTTTGAAGTGGAAATGATGTCCGCACCGGAACGCGAAGTGTTTCTTAAAAAACTGCTCGCAGCTATTGTGGATACGTATGAATATATTATTCTTGATTGTCCACCTTCCCTGAGTCTTTTAACGGTCAATGCCATGGCAGCCGCAGATGCATTGCTTATCCCGCTTCAATGTGAGTTCTATGCTCTGGAAGGGTTGAGCCAGCTTTTACAGACAGTCAAGCGTATTAAGCAAACCATAAATCCCGATCTTTCCATCGCGGGCATTCTCTTAACCATGTTTGACAACCGAACGAATCTTTCGTATCAGGTTGCCCAGGATGCGGAGAAACATTTTGAAGACCTGGTGTTTAAAACCGTTATTCCCAGAAACATAAGGCTTGGAGAATCTCCCAGCTTTGGTATGCCGATACTGCTCTATGATGCGAACTCCGCAGGAGCGACAAGTTATTTTAATTTAGCAAAGGAAATAATGAGAAAATAATTATCATTCCACACAGATAAACAATAGGAATCCAATGGATAGAGAAGCGCTTTTAGGTTCAAAAAAAGGGAAAAAGATGGTACTTGGCAAAGGCCTTGGTGCATTGATCCCTGATATTGAACCAGGAAACGAGAGACAAAAAGATTATTTTCAGTGTGATATTTCCCTGATCCATCCGAACCGCTACCAGCCTCGGCGGAATTTTTCTGAGAATGAACTGAATGAACTGGCACAATCTATTAAAGAGAAGGGTGTTATTCAGCCTGTCCTGGTCCGAAAGGATGATATCGGTTACGAGTTGATCGCAGGTGAAAGAAGGCTTCGAGCTGCTAAACTGGCCGGGTTTGAAAAGATACCTGCAGTAGTCAAGGCTATTTCAGACCTTGACTTATTGGAGATGTCCATTGTCGAAAATATACAGCGGGAAGACTTAAATCCCATAGAAGAGGCTGAAGCAT
>JAABPS010000148.1 GCA_011391835.1 Desulfobacteraceae bacterium | reverse complement strand
CGCCATTTTCCCGGTACAACGGGGTGCTTGTATCAATAAAATAAAGCTGACCGTCCCTGCCGTCACCGGCCCAAACCCAATTGGACAACTGGCCGTCTATGGCCAGCTCAATTCCAGGAATGCCAGATGCGTTAAAATGCCATACTTTCGCAATTTCGGATACAATCCGATCAGCAAGAAGTTTAAAACCGTCGAAGGCAAGCTGATGAATCAGCTGATGCCCAAAACGATCCAAGGGAGGTCTCTTCTGGGCAATATAAAGCACCACCGGCCTGTTCGGCACTTCAATAATAACGGTTTCATGTTCCGGGAGGTTAATCCCGGCCTGTATTCGTGATATTGTCTTTCATACTTTTCCGCTGAAGAACGGTCAGAAAAAAGCGGCATCCGCTTATATGCTGTGTCATTGTTATCCCCGATTTTAAAGATCGAAGAAATCTCTCCATATCCAATGAGCTGTGCAGGAATAGCCGATTTCTCAATGCGCTGAGGATCAAGCCCTTGTTCAAACCGGTGCAGCAGTTCCTTATCACTAAGCATATTCATCTCCAGTCACATGCCGGTGGCTAAAAGAATTTTCTTAATTCCGTTGCATACGCCAGCGCTTTATCAAGTTTTTCCATAACCTCATCCGCCTGATCAAAGGATATGACAAGAGGTGGAAGAAACTGGCAAATTGAAGGATTATTATTTGCGTAAACCATCAGCAGGCCATGGTCATACGCCGCCTTTGACAGTACAGGCCCGCAGAGATCATCGCTTAGAACCAGTCCCATCATCAGACCCAGTTGGCGAAGCCCCAGCAGAAACGTGCTGTGTTTTGACCGAAGTTCTTCTATTCCTTTGGCAAAGCGATGGGCCAGCTCATTGACATGAAGTAAAAAATCCGGATCAGATGAAATTTCCAGCACTCGCCCGGCCACCCGGCACCCGAGCTCTGCGCCTCCGAATGTGGAAACATGGATAAACGGGTCATCGTGAAATATGGATTCCAGAGGCTTCCGGATTACTGTAGCCGTAATTGGATAAATTCCGCCGGACAGGCCTTTTCCCAGAACCACCATGTCCGGAACAATATCAAAATGCTCAAAGCCCCACAGCTTGCCCGTCCTGCCGAGGCCGGTTTGAACTTCATCTATAATAAAAAGGATATTTTTTTCGTCACAAAAATTTCTGACGGATTGAAGATACTCTTTGGAAGGAATTGTCATGCCAAGAGTTGCCGGAACGGTTTCCAGAATGATCGCTGCGGTATTATCGTCTGCTGCTGAACGAAGCGCTTTAATATCGCCAAAAGGGACCTGGACAAAGCCCGGCAATTGAGGCCCAAAGGGTGCCCGGTATTTTTCATCCCCTGCAGCCATGGCCAGACCTGTGTGCCCATGGTATCCGCCCAGAGCTGAAATCACCCGGACTTTTCCGGTATATGCTCTGGCTATTTTAAATGCCAGATCCACTGCCTCGCCGCCGCTGACGCCGAATATGACATACTCCAGGTCTTCGGGCATCAAGCGTGCCAGCGAAAAAGCCAGATCAGCTCTTTCCTTGCTCATCAGATGGCCATTTCCGATATCGAGCGTTTCCAGACTCTGATTCAGCAGATGAATCAATTCTCGATTCCTGTGTCCCAGGTTAAACACGCCGCCATTGCAATGAAGATTAAACAGCCGCCGCTCGCCATCCACGTCCCATAAATACGGGCCCTCGCGATAGCCCATAACAATGTCCATTTCATATTTCTGGAAAAAAGCGGTCTTCCCTGAAGAGACATGGTCTTTAAAACGATGGATAGCTTCCTGCTTTATGTCGGATGATTTGGAAATGTGTTCTGAATTCATGTCATTTTCTCCAGCAAGCAGGATGTTTTGTATGAATACAGGTGTATTTGCTACCCGTTGGGTGGTGTTGGGTTTATAGAAGTCTTCTGATTAAGGCACAATTGACATCGGGTATCTGAACACATTTGACACGCATAACAGTCTTCACATGTATGCTGTTTGGCTAAATCCGGCTTTTCATCCGGCACATACACCTTGCCTCTCAGATCTTTTATCTCTACAAATGTCATGTTCAATACCCGTCTTTTTAAAAAGAGTCCATCTTTCGCTGCAAACCAGCAGGTTTCAAGGCAACTCTTTTTTATGAATCCTCTTCCTCTTCGTCCTGGTCTGCAAATCGAATTTTCCCCGCAAAATGGAGTATCAGGACTCCAAAAAACCATATATTTATAATAGCAATCCCGATAAACGCCTTTATCATTTCGTTAAAATGGATCAACCAGAATGCCACGACCATTGAAATGACAAAGGACAGCCACAGCAAAATTTCCATCATCCTGTTTGACATGAATTTACCTCCTGGATATCGGATTTCATATGTGTATAAGATAATTCTTAGATGTTTTTTGTCACTTTTATTCCTGAAGTATTATGCTTGGAATAGTAAACCATACAACTCCTTTAAGATCAATAGGTCTTAACTCCTTTGCGCTTTTCCTTTTGAAAAGTTCAGGTCTTTTAAAACAATGTAGCCAATGAGTTTTATAAACGCCCAGAGAAAAAATATGGGGATAATCACTGTCTGCAAAACAAAGACAATAATCAGGTTAATTGTATCTTTGGCATAATCGGCCAGTTTACTTTTGAGCGCCTGAATACGTTCATTGATTTTCAGCGTTTCTTTAGTATCAGCGTAATATTTCTTTATACTGTCCATAATACCTTTTTCTTTTTCGTCCAAGGCATCATCTTCCTTCAGAACATCCGTTTCCTTGATATCCTGATTGATTTTGTCCAGCGACTGGGTTGCCTGTTCAAATCTATCCTTCAAAAAAAGATCATACAGCCTGTCACTCGCAATGGAAACAACAGGAATGCAAAACCGGATGATAATGGAAATAAGAATGAGTTTATATCCCCATGACTTAAAATTGATAATGAAATTATCCGGCACCCATATACCGATCAATAGGGCCAGCATGGCGGCCGATAATAAAATATCAATGCCAAGCCACGCTCCGATCTTCATAAATATTTTTTGAATTCCCAGAGAAGTCGTACTGACCAGCATGACCCATGAAAATCTCTCCACCAGGTCATTGACCGGATCCAGTATTTCACCCACAGCCACATTGACCCCAACTCCTGCCGGAGAAACGGCAATATGCGTATTTTGAATAACGGAAATGACACCATTAATCCCTCTGACAATTGCGTATGTATAAATGGCCCGTTTAAACGCCTCGTCCAAATAGCGACTGCCTTTCTCATCAATTTTTTTAATAGCGGTTTTTTCAAGCATCGAATTGAGTGTAGAAGTATAAGACAAAATACCAATCACGATGACCAGAAGACTGATCCCTATCTTTTTCCCGGCAACATCCCAGTTCATTTTTTTCATATGCCCGCCTCTATGTTATTGCATTCGTGTTCGAAATAGACTCTGTCCATATATCCTATAATATCATTCGGATTTCAAGCCATTTCATTTTACGCGCCGTATCATGGCTGAATTTTACACTACCTGGGAACCCGAAAAATATTTGTGATATCCTGCTTGCATTTCTCGGCCGATATGCTTATATTTTTGAAACTATGAAAGAATATGATGAAAAAATACCTGACCCTAAAGAAATCGAGAAGGAAATCAGCGAGTTTATCGCAAAAAAATTTGGCGGTAGTGTAAAAATAGCATCTCACTTCACACTTCCCCAGGAGATGACTATCGAAAAATCCGACAAGTCCGCTCCGAAAAAGAAAAAGATAAACTTCAATCTAAAGCCTGAAGAACTTGTCTCCTATCTGGATCAATATATTGTCAAGCAGGACAACGCAAAAGCCGTGCTGGCAACTAAAATCTGCACCCATTTCAACAGGATAAAACGATTAGAAGATGCGGCGGATGACGCAGATGAACTGGTGGGGGGCATTAAAAGCAATGTGCTGATGATCGGGCCTACCGGTGTGGGGAAGACCTATATTATCAAACTCATCGCAAAAAAAATCGGTGCCCCATTTGTCAAGGGCGATGCCACCAAATTCAGCGAAACGGGATACGTGGGAGGAGATGTTGAAGATCTTGTCCGCGATCTTGTCAGGGAAGCAGATGATGATATTGAGGCAGCACAATACGGCATCATATACATTGATGAAATTGATAAGATCGCTTCGAGTAGAAATTTAATTGGTGCGGATGTATCGCGAACAGGCGTCCAGCGGGCTCTTTTAAAACCCATGGAGGAGACGGATATTGAAATGAAAGTCCCCCATGACCCCATTTCCATGATCCAGGAAATTGATCAATTCCGCAAGACAGGTAAACGAAATTCGCGTGCGGTCAACACAAAAAACATCCTCTTTATTATGAGCGGCGCATTTAATGAATTGGGAGCGATTATCCAGAAGCGTATCTCAAGCCAAAGTATCGGATTTAGCGCAAGCATTTCAAGCCCTCAGGAAATGAATGATATCCTCCGGCATGTAAGTTCAGAAGATTTGATTGAAATGGGATTTGAATCAGAATTCGTGGGCCGTCTTCCGGTTCGTACTGTTTTCGAAAAACTGACCAGGGATGATCTCTATGAGATACTAAAAAACCCGAACAATCCGATCATCCTTGGTAAAAAGCTTGATTTTGCCGCATACGGTATCAATGCCAAATTTGACGACGATGCGCTTCGTCTGTTGGCAGAACATGCATTCACGGAAAATACAGGAGCCAGAGGGTTGGTCAGCGCTGTCGAAAAGGCGCTTCTTGTCTTTGAAAAAAAATTACCTTCAACCCATATAAAGAAATTTCCGATAACCAAATCCGTCATTGCAGATCCAAAAAAATCGCTTGAAACTCTGCTCGCATCTCCAAACGATCCGTCACATGCTGAAATGTTTAACAATCTATTAAAACGGGAGAAAGAGTTTATTGAATATTATCTGGAATCCAATAAAAATGATTTATCGGATAAACACAGCGTGACGTTAACTCCCCTCCGTATCAATCTCTCAGCACGATTTTACGCAGATCATATTATGGATATTGGAAAAGTAATCAAACGGATAAAATTTTATTGTGATGAAATTAAAAAAATGGAACTGGATTTTTTTAAAAACCACAATATAAATATTGTGCTGGAAGATGACGCCATTGATTTTATTCTTGAACAATTCATTGCGTCGACCATGAATTTTGAAGTTTTTTACGATCAGTTTGTCGCCCGTATGACGAAAGACTTTAAGGACGGACTCGCTCTTCTTAGGGAAAAAACACAGCAAAAACGTTTTTTTATTTCGAAGGAATCCCTTTTAGATCCTGTCTCTTTTATAAACAAACAGATTAAGGCTGAATTAAGCTCTTTTTAAATGGAATTACGCAAACAATTATTTTCATATGATCGGCATATCCAAACTCTACTGTGGAACTGTTGAACCTTCGGATGCACTTCGCTATGGCCGAGATTCCGCCCAACTGCCTTCACACCTGCTTCAATTTTCCACGGATAAACGTCCGGTGGTTGTCTGGAACATCACCCGGCGGTGCAACTTAAAATGCATTCACTGCTACGCTCAATCGGAAAATCTTTCATATGAAAACGAACTGTCTACCGAAGAAGGGAAAAGGCTCATTGATGATCTTTCTCTGTTCGGTGTGCCTGTGATTCTTTTCTCCGGCGGGGAACCGCTGACACGAAATGACCTTCCCCAGCTCGCTGACTACGCTGTAAAAAAAGGTATGCGAGCGGTGATTTCAACAAACGGGACATTGATATCCAAACACACAGCGATGACCCTCAAAAACATTGGCCTTTCATACGTTGGCATCAGCATCGATGGAATGAAAGATATGAATGATCGTTTCAGGGGCGTGAACGGCGCCTTTAACGCAGCTCTGAAAGGCATTGAAAATTGCAAGTCAGCAGGAATTAAAGTTGGGCTCCGCTTTACAATCAACAAATCGAATGTAAGGGAAATACCCGACATTTTTAACCTGATTGAAGAAATGGAGATCCCACGGGTATGCTTTTATCATCTTGTGTACGCTGGCCGGGGGTCAAATCTGGTTGAACAGGATCTTTCTCGCGATGATTCCAGAAAAGCGGTAGATCTGATTATGGATGCCACCCGAAAACTTCATGAAAAAGGAAAACCCAAAGAAGTTCTGACAGTTGATAACCATGCGGATGGCCCCTATCTGTACTTAAGACTGCTGAAGGAAAATCCATCCCGTGCCGAGCACGTCCTGGAACTTTTGAAAATGAATGAAGGCAATAACTCCGGCAGAGGAATCGGGTGTGTCAGCTGGGATGGAGAAGTTCACGCAGATCAATTCTGGCGCCATTACAGTTTCGGAAATGTATTAAACCGTCCTTTCTCTGAAATCTGGACGGACACGTCAAATCCATTAATGAAAAAACTCAAGGAAAAATCAAAATACGTTACCGGCAGATGCGCCGCCTGCAGATGGCTCTCTATTTGTGGAGGTAATTTCAGAGTCAGAGCCGAAGCGCTCACCGGCGATGTATGGGCGCCTGATCCGGCCTGCTATCTTTCAGATGAAGAAATATCATTGTCTTAAACGATAACTTAAAAAAGTACTCCAAGCCAAAAATACAAAAACCGGATAATGAATATATCCCCAAAACAATGAGGAATAAAAAATGCTTTTCCCTGACTACCGCCCCAGACGTCTTCGCCAAAACGAAGCCTTTCGCCGATTGATCCGCGAAACCGTATTGACAACAAATGATCTGATTTTGCCCCTGTTTGCCATGAACGGAAAGGATATTAAAAAACCCATTGAGTCAATGCCAGGACAGTATCAGATGTCTGTGGACCATCTTGCCAAAACTGTCAGGCAAGCCGG
>JAABPS010000147.1 GCA_011391835.1 Desulfobacteraceae bacterium | reverse complement strand
GTTCCCCAAGACAAATCCAGGAGTGTTGGAGCTGAACTTGACACCACCACACAGCCCATGCTGCTTGAAAAGTACTCCGGCAGTCAGAATGTCGATAAACAGCCGGTTTTTCAGCGGGGTGACGGCCTCATTTTGCTCACCTGCCCTCATTGCGGGGTTCAGGAGTCTGTCTCTGTTGAAATATTTGATAAGCTTGGCAACGCTCTCTGTGTAACGTGCCCATGCAGAAAACAATTTAACGTTCTGCTTGAAAAACGGCGATTCTTTCGAAAGTCTGTCAATCTGGAAGGCTATTTTTCTTTAAGCGGCCATTTGGAGCCCGCTGCAGCCAGCGGTAATATATGGGGTCCGATGATCGTCAAAGACCTCTCCAAATCAGGCCTTCAGTTTTCATCGACAAAAGCCGGCCTGGTTCAACCGGGCGATCTCTTGATGGTACGATTTAATCTTGATAACGCAAACCAGGCCCTGATTCATAAGCCTGCACGGGTAATTTCAATAACACGCCATGAGGTGGGATGCCAGTTTGAAGGGGCCGACTCCTATGACATTACCCTGGGCTTCTATTTTATGTAAGCTTAATAAAGCTGACAGATGCATTTCTAAAATGCCATTAACGAAGTCGATTTGCCAGAGAAGTAAACCGCTTCTGAGTCTTGTCATTCTTTACAGCTATGGCGAGCGCCTTTTTCGTGCCGATCAATACGACCATCTCTTTCCCCCTGGTAACTGCTGTATAAATTAAATTCCGCTGAAGCAGCATATAATGCTGTGACACCACGGGAATTACCACAACCGGATATTCAGACCCCTGGGATTTATGAACCGAAATGGCATACGCCAGAACAATCTCATCCAGTTCTGAAAAATCATACGTTACCACCCGATCATAAAATACTACATCTATCTCCTGATCAATGGGGCGTATTCGTCTAATTCTGCCAATATCTCCGTTATAAACATCTTTGTCATAATTGTTCCGTATCTGCATCACTTTGTCACTGACCCGAAAGTTTTTACTGCCCCTGATGACAGTATCTTCACCGGGGTTGAGCTGCTGCTGCAATTCCTTGTTGAGATTCTCAACGCCTAAAATCCCTTTATTCATGGGCGTCAGCACCTGAATATCGTTAAAGCTGTCAAACCCTTGTTTGGGAAGATGCACTTTTACCAGATCAAGGATATATGCCAGTACATCTTCCGGATCATTGCGTTCCCTGAAATAAAAATCTTTTCCTGATGAAGAAGACGGCCCTGCCTCACATGAGGGTATGATCCCATTATTTATTTTATGGGCATTAACAACGATTTGACTTTCCTTAGCCTGACGAAAAATCTGATGAAGCGTAATCACTGGAAACGCCTGTGAAGAAATAATATCTTTGAGTACCGTCCCCGGCCCAACGGAAGGAAGCTGATGAACATCCCCAACAAGAACAAACGTTGTCGTATCCGGTATCGCTTTAAGCAGACTGCTCATCAGAGCGATATCAATCATGGATGCCTCATCAACAACAAGCAAATCGCAATCCAGAGGATGTTCCTCATTCTTTTGAAACCCGCCCCGGTTCATATTAAACTCAAGCAGCCGGTGAATAGTGAGCGCCTCATACCTTGTGGCGTCACTTAACTGCTTGGCAGCCCGGCCAGTGGGAGCTGCCAGAGACATCCGTATATCGAGGCTGCCGAAAATCTTTAGCAAAGCACCGACAATGGTTGTCTTCCCTGTACCCGGCCCACCGGTGATAACCGTTATTTTATTTTCAAGTGTACAGCGGATGGCTTCGATCTGTTCCGCGGCCAGATCAATCAAGAGTTTTTTTTGAACCCAGTCAACAGCCTTTTTTACGTTCACATCCCGAATAGATTTGGGCGCACCGGCCAGTGCTTTTAAGCGGATGGCCACCATCACCTCGCTGTGATAGAGTCCGTTGAGATAAACCCTCTTTTCGGTTTCAGCGGAAAACCGACCGCTGTGAGTATTATCACGTTCGATAATAATTTTCTTTTCTCTGACTAATTTATCAATGGCCGTTTGAACGATATCCCTTTTGACCTCTAAAATCTCCTGGCCTTTTTCAATCAATCGGTCATAGGGATAATACACATGACCGTCATCTGCGAACTGCTTCAGCAGGTAGATGGCCCCTGCTTCAATGCGCAGGGATGCATCCTTTGGAAATCCCAGTTTCTCCGCGATCTTATCCGCGGTTTTAAAACCTACCCCAAAGATATCATCCGCAAGGCGGAAAGGATTGCTCTTCACTACCTGAACGGATTTTTCCTTATAGTGCTTAAATATCTTTGCCGCGTAACCGATGCCAACGCCATATGCCTGCAAGAATATCATGACTCCCCGGATCTCCTTCTGCTCCATCCAGGCAGCACGGATCATTTTCATCCGTTTGCTTCCGATACCTTCTATCGTTGTTAATTTTTCGATATGATGTTCGATGACATCTAACGTGGCTTTTCCAAACACATTGACAATTCGTTCCGCTATTGTTGGCCCAAGCCCTTTGATCAAACCAGACCCCAGATATTTCTTTATGCCGTAAATAGTTGCTGGGACCTTTACCGTATACGTCCTCACATCAAACTGCTCACCATACCGAGGGTGCTCCTTCCATTCCCCTGTCATCTCAAGTATTTCTCCAGCAGCAACGGCCGGCAAATTTCCGACAACAGTCACCAGATCACTTTTTGCCCGTGTCCTTACCTTGGCAATGGTATAACCGTTCTCTTCATTCACGTACGTAATAGTTTCAATCTGGCCTGTGAGCGATGAAGTCATTTTTTAGATGTCGTATCGATTTGTTGAACCCCGTATGGAAGCCAATGTCCCCACATGAAGATTGATGGCTAAATGAACTCTCTGTATGTATGGATAGAAATGGATTAATCGAGCTGCAGTTCGTTTATGTTCGCATAGTAATCCAATGATTCAGGATTACTCAATGCGTCTTTATTTTTTACCGGCTGGTTTTGAATAACTTTTTTTACCGCCAGTTCTACTTTCTTCATATTCAGCGTGTATGGAATGTCCGGAACACGGATAATCTTCGCAGGCACATGCCTGGGGGATGCATTGGCACGGATCGTCTTTCGGATCTTGTCCTTTATGGCCTCAGTCAGTTCAACACCGTCTGCCATTTTTAAAAACAGAATGACCCGGATATCGTTCTTCCAGTCCTGCCCCACCACAACGCTGTCCGCAATCTCTTCAAACTGATCCATCAGGCGGTATATTTCAGCTGTCCCAATCCTCACCCCGCCGGGATTTAATGTGGCATCTGATCTGCCCCGCATCACAACCCCCCCTCTTTTGGTCACGATGATATAATCGCCGTGCCGCCAGATATTCGGGTACACGTCAAAATAGGCTGAATGATATTTCTGTCCATCCGGATCATCCCAGAAATAAATGGGCATGGACGGAAACGGAGCAGTACAGACCAGCTCACCTTCCTGATTGATAACGGGCTTCCCATTGTCATCATACGCCTCCACTTTCATGGCCAGTCCCTTGCATTGAAGCTCGCCCGCATATACCGGCCCCATGGGATTGCCCAGGGCAAAGCAGCCATTTAAATCAGTCCCTCCAGCAATGGAGGACAACTGAATATCTTCTTTGACTTCTTTATAGATAAACTCAAATCCTTCGATAGACAACGGCGATCCCGTGGAAAGCAGAGTTCGCAAGCAGGACAGATCATAGTCTCTCCCCGGCGTGAGGCCTTCCTTCTGAAGAGCTGCAATATAGCCAGCGCTGGTCCCGAAAATCGTAATCCTCTCATCCTGAGCCATTTCCCACAACACACCGGGATGCGGATGGAAGGGATTGCCGTCATATAACACCAGCGTTGCACCAAGAGCCAGCGAACTGGTAAGCCAATTCCACATCATCCATCCGCAGGTGGTAAAGTAGAAAATAGTATCCTCATGCTTCACATCCGTGTGAAGCATGAGCTCTTTTAAGTGGTGGATCAGTATCCCGCCAGCCCCCTGAACCATGCATTTCGGAAGTCCTGTAGTACCTGACGAATACATAATATAC
>JAABPS010000146.1 GCA_011391835.1 Desulfobacteraceae bacterium | reverse complement strand
ATAATATACAGGGGATGATCAAATGGAAGCTGTTCAAAGTCAATCGTCAGATCCGATTTTTTTGATATAAAATCATTGTAAAGAACAGCGTTTCGAACCGATCGGATATCCGGGCACTCTTCCGTATACGGTACCACGATAACTTTTTCTATGGAAGGAAGTGATTCAAGGATGCTCGATATTTTTTCAAGAGAATCAAGTCGATTGCCTTTGAAAAAGTATCCGTTTGCTGTGAATAAAATCTTGGGCTGTATCTGGCCAAATCTGTCGAGGACGCCTTTGATTCCGAAATCAGGAGAACAGGAAGACCAGATCGCACCAATACTCGTAGCAGCCAGCATGGCAATGATGGCCTGGGGCATGTTCGGCATAAATCCCACCACCCGGTCGCCTTTTACCACGCCTTCTCTCCGTAAAGATACGGCAACCCTGGCCACTTCATTATACAGCTGATTGTATGTAATCCGCTGGGTTACCTGATCCTCTCCCTTAAAAATAATCGCTGTTTGGTCGTCCTGAAAGCGAAGCAAATTTTCAGCAAAATTCAGGCGGGCACCGGAGAACCATTTGGCGCCGGGCATCCTCGTAAGATCATCCACCACCTGTTCATAGGGTTTAGATGCTTTGATCTCCGCAACATCCCACATGGTCGCCCAGAATTCCGGAATGTTTTCGATGGACCATTGATAAAGAGAGGGATAGTCCGTGAACTGCTTTTTATACTTCTCATTCACCGTATTCATAAAGCGGTACATATTGGAGTTTTTTATCCGTTCTTCCGACGGTGTCCATAATAGGGTATCCATTGTCTTCATCCTTTGAACGAGTGAGCTATTTCAGTGTTTAAAACTCCTCTGCCCTGTATACACCATGGTCACATGCGCCTCATTGCACGCCTCAATGGACTGGTAATCATTTTCTGATCCACCCGGCTGAATGACAGACGAAATTCCTTCTCGGATGCCCACATCAACGCCATCCCTGAAAGGGAAAAACGCATCACTGACCATGGCTGCACCAATAAGCCCCCCCTTCTCCCTGGAAACGCGGTCGTCAATGGCTTGTTTAATATTTTTATCTTTCATGTCATTATAAGAAATCCGATGTTCTTCATAGCAGTATCGGTCTGCGAGTTTCCGGTATGCCTTGTCCCTCGCTATTTCCGCAACACCCACCCTGTCCTGTTCACCGGTTCCAATGCCTGCCGTAACCATATCTTTGACATAGATAACAGAGTTCGATGTAATCCCTGATTCCACCAGCCAGCCAAAGAGCATGTCCGCATATTCCTTCTCTGTGGGCGCCCGGTTGATTTTATACGTCTTTCCCTTGTATTCACATTCAGCAAGTTTGACATCTGTCCTGGATCGGGCTTCGGGGACAAAAGACCATTGGGCAATAATTCCTCCGTCTATGAGGCTTTTAAAATCCACATATCGTTTGCCTACAAACTGCTGGAGCCGGTCAATACTGCGGATTCGGATCACTCTGAGATTTTTCTTTGCAGAAAACATCGTCATCACCCCTTCTTCAAAATCAGGCGCAACCACTACTTCAGCATACTGCTGGTAAATTGCTTCTGCAGTGGATTTATCCACAGGCCTGTTCACAGCAATACATCCGCCAAATGCAGCCACTCGGTCTGCCATCAGCGCCTTGTGATAAGCCTCAGCCAGTGAATCTGAACATGCCACACCGCAGGGATTATTATGTTTGACGATGACCACTGTGGGCCTGTCAGTGAAGTATCGCAAAATATTAAGCGCATTGTCCGTATCCGTAAGATTGGTTTTCCCCGGGTGCTTGCCGGATTGCAAAAGCTCTATATCCGATGCCAGGTAGTGGCCTGGCTGTATTGTCTCAATCCCTCCCAGAATCAGATTCCCATTCACCAGCCTGTACTGAGCTGCCTCCTGGCCCGGGTTTTCACCATACCGCAATCCCTTTTCAATATTGTCAATTGTCCAGGTAACTTTTTCATAAAAAAGAGTCTGCCGTAAATTCCCATCCACAAAACTGATTTCCATTTTTGGCGGGAAGTGATCATCCATCACGGTTTTATACATTTTTTTTAGATCGTTTGTCATGGTTCTTTCCTTAACTTTTTATATCACCATCAACCCTCTTAATGAATATCTTAAAACTTAAAACACTTTTGGACATCTCCAAACGCCTGTGCATTCAGATAATCAGAAATCATCCGGTCATACATAGCAGTATGCTTAAATGCTTTCTGGGCAAGACGGAAGCGAAGTTTTAGGGAGGTCATCCCTTTATGAGTTTTCATTTCTGATACGATGGTTTCATAATCATCAGGATCAACCACCGAAGCAACCCGTAAGAAATTTTTCGCTGACGCCCGGATCATACAGGGTCCGCCAATATCAATATTTCCCCGGGCATGCTCAATTGTCACATCCGGTTTTGAAACCGTTTCCCTAAACGGATAAAGATTCACCACAACCATATCAATAGGCACCGCCGCTGTCCGCTTCAAATCGTCCTGATGTGACGTATTGTATGTTTCGGTTAAAAGCCCAAGGTAAATCTTAAAATCCAGGGTTTTCACAAGACCGCCCTGAGTCTCCGGCTGGCCTGTATAATCAGAGACCTGGATGAGGCTGGATGCAGCATCTGCTCCGAGAATCTCCTTTATTTTTGTATATGTCCCCCCTGTAGAAAATAGTTTTACTTCTGGATTGATTTTTAACAATTGAGGAATCAATACATCTAACGAGCGTTTTTCAGAAACACTGACAAGCACATGGCGCACCTTCACAACATCATCAATTTTTTCCACGATATTTATA
>JAABPS010000145.1 GCA_011391835.1 Desulfobacteraceae bacterium | reverse complement strand
ACGCACTATTAGTGGCTGAAAAACCCATGGAAAGAATCGACAGGGAAATAAGTGCAATGCCAAACGCGCCAAGTGGAGAGATTTTTTCAGCATAAATCAAGCTGGCAAAAATAGAAGTCAATCCCACACCCGATCCACGCGAGACAGGATAAACAATGGAAATTTCGCCATGTTTATAAGAAATCCCCAGCAGAATAAAATAGACGGCATGAATCAAGCCGGTTGCTATAACATAGGGAATACCGCTGGGCTGAATAGATTGACTCAAACCAAGTCTAACCAAAAACCAGATGGCAACAGGCAGAAGAAACAGCCATCCAACCCACAGGCTGATCCAGAGTACTACAAAATTTCCGGATACTTTTCTTGCGGCAAAATTCCATGCCGCGTGGCATAGAGCAGAGCCCAGAACAAGAAGGAAGACAGAGGTATTCATTTTAAAAGAAAGTTTTAGGTTTTATGTGTTAACTCTCTTTGAGTTTTTAATGTCAACTATCCGGTTTTTATAGCAGGTCAGATTCATGACAGTGAATTTCGGCTTACACCTGCTCGTATCATTTGTCTAACAACCAGATGATGAAAAGGACGGATAAGGTTAAAATATACAGGGCCTGTCCAGTGTTTGTAAAAAACAATGGTGATTACATGAAAGCGATTTTTGGCTGAATCCAGGCTTTCAACCACTACACCTATATACGCTCTAAGATGCTTATCTTCAGGTGTTTCCGAGATCCAGTATTGATCTTCTTTCGTCTTGATCACAATAAATAAACGTACATTTCCTCCGGAAGTAAAGGAAATATCTTCAGGCAATATCGTATCTGGCCATTGGAGCTTGATTTGTTTTTCAAGTCCAAGTATCCGGGCAACAATAGCGCGAATGCGAAACAGAAATACAAGCCACAAAGGTTGATATGACATCATGGATGCCAAAAATTCGCGCAAAGATACCATGCCTTCAATTGTTTTAATATCAA
Organism: Desulfobacteraceae bacterium; assembly: GCA_011391835.1. Lineage (GTDB taxonomy): Bacteria > Desulfobacterota > Desulfobacteria > Desulfobacterales > JAABPS01 > JAABPS01. The sequence continues at coordinate 2,148 of JAABPS010000145.1, read as the reverse complement.
TGTGGTCAGAATCCTTCAAGAAGGGTTTAATTTCTTCAATATACGGCAGATTTGATATTTTTTGACTGTATTTGGAATTATTTGCCATTTTTAATTTTACACTTTTTGGATTACGTAAAAGGCTTTACACTGATTATGCTTAAGATTTCAACATTGATTTTACATTGGCTTTATGAAAAAATAGACTCGTCATAGCTCAAAGAAGGTTATATGAATATACGGATAGATGCGATTTAATCGGCAAATTCTGACTGTATGGAGAAAACAATGAAGAAGAACGAACTGGCAAAAAAAATTTACAATATATCCAATATTAAGGGTAAATTTTTGTTAAGATCCGGGCAGATATCACATGAGTATTTTGACAAATACTTATTTGAGAGCAAGCCCGACTTGTTGCTTGAGATTGGTATTCAAATGAAATCGCTTTTACCGGAGAAGTTTGACGTTCTGGCAGGCCTTGAAATGGGAGGTATTCCGGTAGCAACGGTAATTTCTTTGGAAACAGGCTATCCCATTGTATTTGTGAGAAAAGAAGCAAAGAAATATGGTACCTGCAAGTTGGCAGAAGGTGCAGATGTAAACGGCAAAACGCTGGTGATTATTGAAGATGTGGTTACATCTGGAGGGGCTATTCTTGACGCTGCCAGAGAGTTACGAAAGCTCGGCGCAAAAGTGGATTTGGTATTGTGTGTGATTGATCGGGAAGGGACGGGCAAAGAAAATTTGGCAAAGGAAAGATTGAAATTGGTGCCACTGTTTACAAAATCAGAGCTGGAAGCAGCGGTTAAGGGTTAGAGAATCCTTTTTCTATATAAATGGGTGCAAGATATAAACAAAATATGTTAAACCATACTCTGCGGGGATCTCATTGAAAACTATTCATAAAATAATTAATGGCGACAGCAGACAAATGAACAATTTAGTCGATACATCGATTCATTTAGTAATTACATCTCCCCCATACTGGCAATTAAAAGATTATGGGACAGAAAATCAAATTGGTTTTCACGAAAGTTATGAAAGTTATATCAACAACTTGAATCTTGTCTGGAAGGAGTGCCATAGGGTATTACATCCCGGCTGCCGGCTTTGCATCAATATCGGAGACCAATTCGCCCGGTCAGTTTACTATGGGCGGTATAAAGTAATTCCAATACGAACGGAAATAATAAAATTTTGTGAAATCTTGGGGTTCGATTATATGGGAGCGGTCATCTGGCAAAAGGTTACTACATGTAACACAACCGGTGGCGCCACGATAATGGGAAGTTTTCCATATCCCCGAAACGGTATTTTGAAGATTGATTATGAATTTATTCTCCTTTTCAAAAAACAAGGCATTGCCCCAACCCCAACCAAGGAACAGAAAGAACTTTCCAAGATGACCAAAGAAGACTGGAACACTTATTTTTCCGGGCACTGGTACTTCGCCGGGGCCAAACAGGACGGCCATATCGCCATGTTCCCTGAAGAATTACCTGTTCGCCTGATACGAATGTTTTCTTTTGCGGGAGATACGGTTTTGGACCCATTCCTCGGTAGCGGGACAACCACACTTGCCGCCCGTAATTTGGGCCGCAATTCCGTCGGCTATGAAATCAATTCGGATTTTATCTCAACCATCAAAGACAAACTGAATGTAAGCCAACTCGATATTGAAGCTACCGAGTACTTTTTTTTAAGTGACAGCATCAAAACCGATCTGAATAAAGAAATCGAAAAGCTGCCTTATCTTTTCAAAGATCCCCATAAACTCGATAAGAGGGTAGATCCCAAGAAGCTTCAATTCGGATCAAAAATAGATAAGGAAAACGTTGAAAGAGAATCCTACTACAGTGTAAAAGAAGTCCTCAGCCCATCGTTATTGAGGCTCGATAATGGTTTATCTGTCCGCCTGATCGGCGTAAAAGAAAATGGGGCGAATAGCGTACAGGCAATTAAGTTTCTAATGGAAAAAACAAAGGGTCAAAAGGTATTTTTAAAGTTCGACAATCAGAAATATGATGCCGGGAACAATCTTCTTTGCTATCTTTACTTGAAAAACAAGACATTTATCAATGCCCATATCATCAAAGAAGGTTTGGTTGATGTTGACGGGCTATCCGACTTTAAATACAAAAATAAATTTCTAACTCTTCAGAGGGA
>JAABPS010000144.1 GCA_011391835.1 Desulfobacteraceae bacterium | reverse complement strand
CATTGAGATATTCCATGGAGTTCGGGAAAAAAGAAAAAGTCCTGAACTATGCCAATCAAACCTATCAATTATCAAGACCCAATAAAGTCGGGGCGGTGATGGCCCTTATTAGGGAATGCCAGCCGAAAACAATTCAAGAATGGGAACACTGGTATTTTGAAAACGCATATACCGACTCAAAAACGCCGACTAAAGTTACTCCTGAGTCTTTACAAGAACTTGGCGAACGGTTATACGAAAAAATAACAGAAGTTGTAATTCCGGAATGGCAAGCGGCTTTTAGTCAACTGACACTTCAGGATTGCATTGATTATATTTACAATCTTACAATCAATCGGACATTTGACGGTTTTCTGAGGGAGAAATCTGTTATTAATGACGGATTAGCGAAAGTTTTCCCGGATATTACTTTTCAGGAATCCGATTCTGACCTTGATCATGCAGGCGACGTTGACTATGTGGCAAAAGTTGATGATAGAGCATTTGGCATTCAAATCAAGCCGGTGACGGCAAAAGCAAACTTCGGGAATTATTCCCCCACAGAGAGAATGAAAAACAGTTTTAGAGAATTTGAGGTGCAATACGGCGGTAAAGTATTCATAGTGTTCAGCTTGGATGGAGAGATCGGGAATAAAGAAGTAATCGAACAGATTCGACAGGAAATAGAACGACTGAAGAAATAAACAACCGTCCAACCGTTTGTTAAAGACCGACATGGTGGAACTACCACCACACTGCTTAGATCAAGCGTTACCTTACTAAAAAAAAATAATTCCTTATTGGTAATTACGATCATGGAAGACATTAAAACCACAGGCAAGGAATTACAAGATCGGTTATCGTCTTTGAAAATAACATTTCACCCATCTGAAAATGATCCTGATTTTTCGAAGGCGCTTTATGAAATAGCGAAAGGTTTAGCTGACGCGGCAGGACGGGGGGTTGTTTTTTCCCAGAGTAATGACGACAAGCTGCCAGTAACGCCCGCCATAACATTCAATCATTTCGATTGCGGAACGATTCACTACATGGCTCTGCCTGAAGGGCAGGAAGCCGCGCCGTTTCAGGAAATGGTTGCACGAAACATACAGAGCGTGGCGGATTTGCCGGATGATTTGAAAATCTGCTTGCAGGCACTTAATCAGCCGGCTGAGATTATGGTGTTTATTGCATCCACCTGTCCCCATTGTCCACAGGCAGTACGCGCGGCTCATTTACTGGCGTTAAACAGCAGGCAGATAACTACAGCAGTTATAGATGTTCAGAAGTTTCCTGAGTTTACTGAAACATTTAAGATTCGCTCTGTTCCCATGATGATCATAGACAGATCAATGATGATCAATGAGGCTATTGCTCCTGCCAAACTTGCGAAACTTGTTTTGTCTAAAGAATCGGCTGATTTTCAGGAAAAGGCACTTTTGTCTCTGGTGGCGTTTGGCAATATTGATCAATCAATAAAGATGCTTTTTGAACTAAATAATGGAGCGGATATTTTTCTTTCCGCATGGAAAAAGAGCAACATGTCTCAGAGAATGGGGTTAATGCTCATGGCGGAGCAGGCGCTGGGAGAGGATAAGGCTGTGTTTAACAGTATTGTTTCAGGGCTTATCGATGTGTTGAAAATGAATGACGTGACGCTCAGAGGAGATACGGCTGATCTGCTGGGGCAGATCGGCCATCCGAAGGCGAGAGAGCCGTTAAAGGCATTGTTGAATGATGAGAATCAAGATGTGGTTGAGATTACAAAAGAGGCGTTAGAGTCTCTTATCCCGGCTTAAAAAAAGACTTAAAAAAGCTAACAATCTAAAAAGGAAATAAAAATGAACCAGTCTAATGAGTTGGGCAAATGGATTGAAAAAGAAATAAAAGATTTTCTCGAAACAAATGAAAATACCCTGAAAAACACTGCCAATGAAAAGGCCTTTGACGCGCCTCTGATCGGCTATTCCAGCGGGGATGATCCCTTGTTTGAAGCATACAAAGAGCATGTAGGGCCTTTTCATATGACACCCTGGGAGATATTCGCTCTGACGTTTGCTGATTCCAGCGTTCGTGCTGATGAATTGACGGTAATCAGCTACATACTGCCTCAAACAAAGGCAACCAAAAGCGATAACCAGAAGGAAAATTTTTATCCATCTGAACGATGGGCCAGAGCGAGAATCTTTGGGGAAGAAGTAAATGTGAAGTTGCGAAAGCACGTAGTCGAAGTGTTGAAAGCAAAAGGATACAGAGCCGTTGCGCCATCGCTGACACCGCAATTTAGCATGCAGGTGTCACCAAAATATGGATTTGCGTCCACGTGGTCAGAACGGCACGCTGCCCACGCATCCGGGCTGGGGACGTTTGGTCTGTGCGACGGCTTGATTACGCCTCTGGGCAAAGCCATGCGTACTGCATCTGTTGTTGCCCATGTGAAGATTCCTCCCACGCCGCGACCCTATAAAACGCATCAGGAGTATTGTCTATTTTTATCCAAGGGTATTTGCGGAAAGTGCATCAAACGATGTCCGGTAAATGCTATTTCGGAAAAAGGGAAAAACAAAGAGGTTTGCTTTAAGCACTTATTTCCTGTTACCAAAGATTATGTTACAAATACGTATGGTTTTGAGGGCTATGGGTGCGGTCTTTGCCAGACAGGGGTTCCCTGTGAATCCAAAATTCCAACGAAAAAGGATGTAGAGAAATAAGTTCGTACTGAAAAGGAAAAACCATGACCAAGGCTCATGTACTGTTATTTGACGGATATGCAGATTGGGAAATAGGAAATATTCTGGCTGAACTCCATCGGCTGGCCAAGATCGAAATAAAGAGTGTCAGTTTTTCTGATACGCCCGTTGTTTCCATGGGCGGTTTACGGGTTATTCCGGATATGACACTATCTGAAATGGATATCCATGATGTTCTCATCTTTATTATTCCGGGCGGCTACATGTGGGAAAAGGGATATCCGGCGGAAGAGCTTGAAAGAATCTTGCATCAATTAGAGAAAGCTAAAATACCGATTGCAGCAATATGTGCGGCAACCACTGTATTGGCACGCGCCGGACTGCTTCAAGGCAGGAAACATACGAGCAACTCTTTAAACTATCTGCTGAAAATGGTTCCAGACTATGCGGGAAGCAAAAATTATGTGGACACAATGGCTATCCGGGATCAGGGAATCATTACCGCAAGCGGTCTGGGGCCAGTTGATTTTACCATGGCGATTTTAGAGGAGCTGAACCTGTCGACACCTGAAACACGAAAGGTCTGGTATGATGCATTTAAGCATGGTAAATATCCTGAACATGAGTAAAAATTTCACAGTCATTGCGAATCCGCCCAAGGCGGACGAAGCAATCTCCAGCCAGCGCAAATATTAAGAGATTGCTTCGTCGTTTCATTTCTCGCAATGACAGCAAAAAATCAATTGGAACACTAAACAAACTTTTATGATAGTCCGTAGGCTGGGCTTTGGATTAGATTTAATCAATAATTAAAAGGGAGATTGAAAATGAAGGCTAAAATAATGAAGTATATCTCATTTGTTTTTGTATTTGGTTTATTGTTTGGTTCTGCTGCTCTTTGTTTTTCCGAAACATCAAAGGACAAGAAAACATCAAAAGAAGTAAAACACGAGGTAAAAGATGCGGCCAAGTCTATTAAGGATTATTCCGCTGATCAGAGAGATGAAGCTGTAAAAAAGGTTAAAGCTGAGCTGGATGAATTAGACAAAAGCATCAACGACCTTGAAAAGAAAATTGATCAGAAATGGGATGAAATGGATCAGACCGCCCGTCAGAAGGCCAGGAAAAGTTTGAAGGAGCTCAGAGAAAAACG
>JAABPS010000143.1 GCA_011391835.1 Desulfobacteraceae bacterium | reverse complement strand
CCTGCCGGGATGGGTTTTCCCGGCTAAGAATGTCCAGCGTATCTCCTTTATGTATTTTATTTCGTGCTTGAATGCCAAATGTCCGGTGGTCTTTTTTTTCAATTACCTTTCCAACAAATTGATATTCCAAGTTCAGCCTGTTTTTGGAATTCGGGGATATTTGCGTTGGATCATTAAAATAAAAACCAGTACAGTACCCTCTATGGCTGATTTTATTCAATTCGTCAATCCAGTCTTTTTTTACTTCAATGTGTTTTGGATTTTTGTAGTACGTATCAATGGCGTTTCGGTATGTTTTTACCGTTGAAGCGACAAAATGAATTCCTTTCATTCTTCCTTCAATCTTAAGAGACGTGATGCCTGATTCTATCATGGCTGGGATATGATGAATCATGCACAGATCACTGGAGTTAAAAATATAGGAGCCGCGGCTGTCTTCTATGATGGGCATATATTTGCCAGGTCTTGTTTCTTCAACAACAGCGTAGTTCCATCTGCAGGGATGTGTGCACATTCCCTGGTTGCTGTGCCTGCCGGTCATAAAACTGCTCAGAAGGCATCGCCCTGAATAGGATATGCACATGGCGCCATGAACGAAACACTCTATTTCAGCAGTGCACGATGCTGTAATTTCCGTTATTTCCGTTAACGTGAGCTCGCGAGCAAGATTAATCCGCTTGATGCCCTGTTTTTCCCAGAAACGGACGCTTTGATAATTGGTTGTATTGGACTGAGTACTCAGATGAATTGGGATATGGGGGATACGTTGCCTTGACTCCATCAGCACGCCGGGATCGGAAATAATGATTGCGTCCGGGTGTATCTTTCCGATAAATGAAAGATATTCTGAAATCGCCTTTTGCTCGCAATTTCTGGAAAATACATTGCACGCAAGATAGATTTTCACATTGTTTTTATGGCAGAGATCTATCGCATCAGACAGTTCCTCCATTGAAAAATTGCCTGAAAAATTTCTAAGGCTGAAATCAGGGCCTGACAGGTAAACAGCATCTGCTCCATAGTGTATGGCAATTTCAAGTTTTTCAAAATTTCCTGCAGGGGCAAGGAGTTCTACTTTTTTGCTGGGTGTGTTATTCATTGAAAAACCGGTGGATCATGACTTTTAAGCTGTGGCGCCAGGGTTTTGTCTGGATGCCAAAATGCGTCTGTATCTGCTGACAATCCAGCGCCGAAAAGGCCGGCCTGGAGGCTTTTGATACAAATACGGTTGAAGGGATCGGCTCTACCTGCCGTACTATAAGCGACGTCATGCTTTTGGCGATATCAAATATTTCCTGCGAAAACTCATGCCATGTGGTGATTCCTCTGCCACAGTAGTGATACGTTCCCCAGGCGATGTTGGTTCTGTTTTGTATGTGTGATGCGATGTGTAATACGGATTCTGAAAGATCGGCTGTGCTGGTGGGAGATCCGAATTGATCGGCCACCACTTGAACGGATTCTTTTTCCTTTCCCAGCCTGAGCATTGCTTTAACAAAATTATTCCCGTGGATGCCGTATAACCATGAAGTACGGATGATGATGTGTTTTTGTAACTCTGAACGGATACGGTTTTCTCCTTCCAGCTTGCTTTGCCCATAAACGTTAACGGGCGATACGGGGTCGGTCTCTTTGTATGGAACATCTCCTTTGCCGTCAAATACATAGTCTGTTGAAAAATGGATCAGAGGAATACCGAAGGTTGAACATAAATAAGCCAGATGGCCTGGTGCGTCCCGGTTCACCCGGAAGGCGAGATCTTTTTCCGTCTCAGCGCCATCGACATGGGTGTATGCGGCGGCGTTGATAACCAGTTCGGGTTGATACAGAGTAAAAAGGTTTACTGCTTGTGTGTTATTTGTTATATCAACCAGCGGAAGGTCAACACCTTTCATTTCACATCCACAGGCTTTCCCCTGTTGAAGTATTTCCCAGCCTAATTGTCCATTTGATCCGATGACTACAATCTTCATTGGGTTTTACAGAAATAGGGAAGTTCATTGGGTTTCATATCGCTTAGACGCGGGAGCTGTTTATCTTTTTCTGAAAGAATGGGTGTTTTTGCCGGCCAGTCAATGTCAATTTCGGGGTCTGACCACAAAATCCCTTTATCATCTTCCGGAAAATACATATCCGTACATTTATATAAAACATGGGCGGTTTGACTGAGTACACAGAATCCATGGGCAAAGCCTTCTGGAATGAAAAACTGATGCCGATTTTTATCTGATAAATGTGCGCCCACCCATTGTCCAAATGTTGGCGAATCCTGACGGATATCCACTGCCACATCAAATACTTCTCCTGAAATTACCTGGATGAGTTTCGCCTGGGGGTGCTTTACCTGAAAGTGTAATCCCCTTAATGTATATTTTTTTGAAAATGAAAGGTTATCCTGGACAAAAATACAATCCTTCAGAAAATCCGAGTAGCGCTGGTGATGATACATCTCCATAAAAAAGCCCCGATTGTCTTCGAACACATCGGGTTCAATGATTAACACGTCTTCAATAGATAATTGCTTTATTTTCATGTCAGATATGGCAGAATCCAATTTGAAGTAATGTTAGCAGTGTCGTAAGTATCCTGTCAAGCATAAGGTCAACACACGTTAATTGCTCAATATATCTGGATTTGATTCAGAATTATGAAGAATGGGCTTGAATGAAGCAGGGTGCTTTTCAAAGTCATTGCAAGCACTTTTTCCGTCGTTGCGAGTCTGCCCAAGGCAGATAAGGCAATTTTGTCTTTCTCAAGGATCAGTAAAGGGGTCTGGTAAGGGGTAAAGAGGTTCAAGGTGATGACCGTGTTATCGGGTTTGTTGATGATTTGTATCAGTTAGATCAAAAATGGCATAAGCTGCATGGCGGTATCACGCGCCGCAGCACTTTTTATACTTTTTGCCGCTTCCGCACGGGCAAGGGTCATTACGGCCGATCCTCTTTTCTGCCTTCATCGGTTTTGGGGTGTTTAATAATGCTTCCAAATCGGCAATGTCTTCCTCTTTATCCGCGTTCAGTTCAATGGTATAGCGCCAGTTATTTTTTTTAAATATAGATTCAACTTCTTTCTGTCTTGTTTTCGTTTTCACTCTGACAACAGCAGGCCTCTTTTCAGAGCCTAACTTTGTCATCTTTTTTCCATCAAATATTTTATCCATTTTTTCACCTACACTTTCTTAAGCCTGTTTGCATCAAAATCTAAAACCGGTTATCAGCAGATTACTGAAGTATATCCCATATAGCATATTATGATGTGAATGGAAACAATTTGAATGATATAGTTAAAATGCCTGAATGCGAAGATTCGCGATAAATGTCCGTGTCACCCGGTTGTCTGATTCATTTAGTTCCGTGATTGTATTTTCCGGGTCTGCTTCGATGACCATCGTATGAGTACCGATGGGCATGGTGCATGTAAATTCAATCCGTTTGGGAGCGGCTGCTGAGATATACGAGAATGTGTTATCGTAGCATACTCTGCCGTCAACGATTCCTGCCCTGACGCGAACATTTTTTATGCCTGTATTTTCAGCGAACAGGTGTATGGAATAGGTATATTTTTCCCATGCGATAATGTCATAGGTGCCTTGTGGCGAGTGAATATTAATGGAGCCAAACCGTAAATTGGGCAAATTATTTTGAGCATAGGTATCATTGATATTATCAGGAATCGTTCGATGATCAGTAGAACAGGCTTCCGAAAACAGCATAAGCAGAATAAAAAGCGATGCTACACAGCTATGTGGCTTTAACGGTAATTTCATCTATGTCTCCGTATGAATGCCCGGCGGGGGATCACTTCTGTGTCTTCTGGATATATTTTTAGGCTTTATTGTTAAACCTCAGGGGAATAATTTATCCCCAGGAAGCACTGACCGTTGATCCGCCATCCATCAGATAAATAGCTCCCTGACAGTACGAACCTGCGTCACTGGCCAGCATTAAAGCCATTCCTGCGATTTCATCGGGCTCGCCTACCCGATTCACCAGATTTTGAAAGCCATGCTTCTCACGGTGTGCCACCAGATCGGCTGCCATCTCCGTGCGTACAAGACCGGGACAAATGGCCACACAGCGAATGCCATCATGACCCCACTCACATGCCATCTGTTTGGTAAACATGATGAGAGCTGATTTGGAAGCGCTGTAGGCACCGGCAAATATATCGGGCTTTATGCCTCCGGTGGACGCAATATTGATAATGACGCCTTTGCCTTTTTGTTTCATGCCCGGATAACATAGCTGTGAAAGATGTACAGCCGCCCATGTATTGAGCCTCAATACGTCGCTGAACTGATGATAGGCAAGATCCATTAAGGCAACAAAATAGCCGATACCGGCATTATTTACCAGAATATCGATAGAACCCAATTTGGCGGTTACCGTTTCATGAAGGCGTTTTATTTCTTTGTCGGATGACAGATCTGCTGAAACCGCCACACATCGCTGGCCGGTTTTTTCGATATCCGACTGAACCGTATTCAGGCCGTTCATTCCCCGTGCGGCAATGGCAACATCTGCCCCTGCTTTGGCATACGTCAGCGCAATGGCCCGTCCGATTCCTCTGGAACCCCCAGTCACTAAGGCAATTTTTCCTTTTAATGAAAATAGTTTCTCCGGCATACGATCGCTATCAATGCTCCCTGCTGTGGCCCGGCCCTTGCTGTCCCGCTGGACTGCAATGGGTTCGGCAATTTTATAGATGTTTAATTTCAATGTTTCCAAAATGCTCTTTTAAATATTCACTTACCAAGCGACGATGGCATTTTTCAGGTGTCGGCTCACTACACAAAAAACATGCATTATTGAGTTCTTCAGCCGATATTTTGCTCTCAATTTTACGATCTTTAATGAGCCTGTTAAAACGTTGAGCATACTCATTCCAATCAATTTGCCTTTTCTTGTACGAATCAAGAATTTCCTTTGTTGGTGCAAAATCAGGCATGTGTTTATAGTCGCAATCGCTAAGTTCTTTTAAGAAAAAGATTAGATCATCCCGCTTGGCAAACCCTGCAAGTTGCGAAAGGTTATTCAACCGAATATCGATGAGCTTTGTTACGCCAGCAGCACGTAGTTTCCAGAAAAAGGTTTTAGCACTTTGCTTGGTGAACCCAATTGTATATATATTTATACCTGTCATTTAGTTGGCCTTATATTCAGATGTTGATTCAGCAGCTTCATAGGCTATTTTTTCACCTTGGCGGGAATATGCATCATTCAACCTTTGCAGCTCGCTTCGAAACATATCTGGATGGTTTAGCTTAAAAAGCTTCAACAACCTCTGCTCGCTCTCTTTGTGGTCTTCGGTTCTCCCGTTACTCAATATATGTTTAATATTAATGCCTTTGGAAGTCAGATTCCGACAAACCAAAATAGTTCTATGGCAAGTTATAGGGTCTTTTTCCGCGCACATGAGGGCTATGCGGAATTTCTCCATACCATGTATTATTCTTTTTAACCCTTCCATAAATTTAGGATTTTCTGCCACACGCGCATAGTCTACTTTCCCATTAACATAACAAGATGGGTCTTCCACTCTTGCCCCGCAAAAGTCACCCAAAAATACATAAGCGATTCCATTCCTTTTGAGAAATTCTGCCAATTGATCTTTATTGAATTCTGGTTTGAACTTGCTATATGGCGAAGAGCGAACGTCTGCAACAGCTGTTATTTTGTGTTTTTTTAAAATACGTAGGAGAGAATCTGGGATGTGAGGGGAGTACCCTATTGTGAATAGTTCATTACTCATAATCTGCCACTATTACTTATAGCATCTAATTTCTTCGAAATATTCCGGAAACGTATAAATGCCATTTACTTGTAACCAAAATCCGTTTCTACCATCAGCACTTTGGTGGACACGCCCAAGGCCTAACCTTATGTAAAGTTCCTCTTGGGCATGAATAAAATCATTCAGTTCGTCAACTGTATCTTCAGCTGCATGTCTCTCAGCATACTCAAAAAAACCTAAATCTGTGATAGATAAAAAGCGGAATGATTTACCTGCTTGATCGGTAAAATTTACTCGCAGCTTTCCTCTTTTGTAGTGATCTTTAACTATATCTAACTGATTTGGATTCAAAGATAAGGTTATAATTGATACGTTTGGAGGGGTATCATATGGGACGTGTTTTTGACCATAAGCGAGTGAAATTCCAAAGCCTTCTTCGACTGAGTTAAAACTGGTATTTTTAAGTAATCTTTTAAATTCTTCTGAGCTACATGGGCCACGAAATTTCAATCGGCTTCTATTACGATCTTCCATATGCGGTGGAGTACAATCACAAGGCGCAAAATCTCCTTCAATTATTGCTCCTGGTAATATATTGAGTTCCTGACAAGATGCCTTCTGAATATAGGGCATAGGCCTGACACATTCGTTCGAAGCCGGGTTCACACCTGCTATACAAACAATATCCTTATTCGTGAATCTTGTCAGATCAGTAATTATTATTTTCATTATTTCTCCATGCCGAACGCGCGGGTGAGGAGCGTGCTTTTCGCGACTCACTCGACCCGCTCGTTATATCATTTATGTTCTCTCTTTAGTCTTTCAATTTCAGCATCACCTTGTTTTTTCATTGCCTCAAAATCGGCAGGTGATGGGCGAAGATTATGGGGCATATAAATAACAACTGCGTCCAAGTTGCATGTTCTGCTCGTTATGCTAGTGTTGTTTTCTCTTTTCGTGATATATCGGAAACCATACCTCACGATATTCTTGTCTTTGTCTTCCCAGTCGTCCATCCACTGATGGACATCCATCCCTTTTTGATCTATAAAAAAGCCCCACTGTCGAAACTTTTCTCTTGTCCAATTAAGCTTCAAACCGGGATTCAGGTAATCTTCTTCTAATCGGCGCCATCCCCTCTTTGACATATGTTCAACGGTAGAATTGATGAACTCCTCAGCAGGCCAGCAGATATTGGCCTTGTAGATGACCTGGTAAGTCCCTTCCAATTTGTAATATTTGATGTAGTCGTACTTCTCCGGAACGAATAAGGTGTCTTTTATTTCCTGGGGCCAGCTA
>JAABPS010000142.1 GCA_011391835.1 Desulfobacteraceae bacterium | reverse complement strand
TATCAAGAGGGATAATGGCACCATTATCAACGTAATTCCCAACCTGCCAGCAGATGCTTCCGTGCGGTGAAAGGCATCTTACGCACTCATGAATAACCGCTGATTGCTGCTCAATGTATGATTCCAGCTTGAGCCGCTTTTCATATTCCTTACCTATATTGTATGGTGGCGATGTTACAACGAGTTTTAACGATTCCGCAGGGATAGTTTCCAAAAGCTTTAAACAATCGCCGGGATAAAGGACAATGTCCTCTGTAAGAGAGAATTTATTAGATATTTTACGTTTTTCAAACATGACAAAAGCATATCAAGTCATTGGGAAGTAGTCAATTGATTCATTATTATTTTGGCATTTTATTTAGGACAACTCCGCTGGCATCCGCAGCGAAGTTGTCGAGTGCGCGAAGCGTCCTCGACAACGACTGAACTGTGCGACCCGACCGCTTTTTGGCCGGGTCAGCACCAGTGAATTGTTATGGCTCTAAGTATTGTAATGCTGGTATTTCCTGAGATTTTATTAAAAAGTCATCCTTATCTAAATCATATCTCTCAAAAGCTTCATTACGAAGTCCATTGACAATTTGATTGTGATAATTTGCCATCCACACGAATTTCCTTAAAACAGAATTTAATTGCACATGGTTCTTAGCCCCAGAAAGAATCACTTCCTTGTGCCTTCTAAGGAAGATAGGATACATTTCTTGCTCATCGAGTTCCTGCTCTAAAGCTGTAGCATAGTCGATAAACCACATGCCATCATCGCCTTGCTTAAGCAAACTACCAACTATTTCGAACTCATCTTCGAGTGTATGCCAAGTTGCTTTAAGCAATTTGTTCGTTTTGTACTCTTGAATTAGACAAGGATTAATTACAATTCTTGGATATAGAGCATATTTGCTCTCAAGTTCATAAGCGTCTATCAGTCCAGGACCAAAAACGCGACCTTTTGAGAAGCAAATATCACCGATTGTTACTCCTCCCCTAATTATGATATCGAAATCTATCAATTCACCTTGGACATGTACTAAGCTAATTAATTCCTGAAACAGTAGCCCTGATTGATATTTTTTATTGGCGGCTGTTTCTATTTTTCGAATTCGGACGATGGAGTCTGAGAAAGACAAAACCTCAGCATGATCATCCTTTTCAGGCTTATCATCCAATATTACCGGTGAAGTTGATTGTTCAACTGCATCGAGAGCTTTGTTGATAGCTTCTGGTTTAGATCGTTTAACAAGATCACTAAACCCTAGAATATCGATAAAGGTAACAATTGCTTTTTCGTACATATTTTCTCTGCCATAACAAGTTACTATTTAGTTAACTGTATATCACTCAAATATTCATGATATACAGAAAACTGGATAATACCGGAACAAGGGTGCTTCGACGGCTAATGAATGCTGAAATAGTGTTTAAGGTAACAGAAATTTTTACTTATCCTGGATCACCTTGTCAAAGGCTGTGTCGCAATGTCTTTGCGAGTCCGCCTGCGGCGGACGAAGCAATCTCATAACCTTTTGATAGTAGAAAGATTGCCACATGCACTGTCGTGCATTCGCAATGACAGATGAGGATTGCGTCACAATCTCCAAACCGAGTGATGACAGCAGTGTAATAAGAAAATATTTAAAATCCAAGCTGGATGCTGCGCTGTATTGAGAGATTAAAGAAAGAATAAACAATAACTCTCTAAAAATCAAGGAAAAGTCAAACTATGATACTTTTATAGAACCGGAAATCCTTCACTTGAACCCTTGTCGAAGAACCCGCCTAAGTTTTTTGGCGGGAATCCCTGGCCCCTCGAACCCTTTTAGAATTCTCTATTTGCATGGAATCAGAATCGTATCTGGTAAAACACTATTGGGACGGCAAGATCAGGGTGCTTCACGCACCTTTCCGTCAATTAAACTTCCTTCAGACAGAAACGATTCTTCAAATGCTGTAACTGAGCCATCCGCATTGTATTTCTCAACATCCATCAGCTCTATTGCATCGGTTTTCCATGTCGTACCTTCTTTAACAAATTTTATGAAAAGAAACATAAGCATGGGTCTGCCAAAGACTTCAGTGGCATCCGAATCTCTTGAAAACAAAAGAGCTGATGTGGGGCCTTTTTTGAATATCTTTATAAAATCCATATCCGATGGTTCTGGATAGACCTCACTCATTTCCTTGATTTTTGCAGTAAAAAGTTCCTTCGCATCCGCACAGTCATTTCGGGTGGATGCATAGAAATATGAGGACATTGCCTTCTTTATCCCTTCATCATCTCCTTTTTTCAATGCTTTTAGAAATTGAATATAGTTATTTTCCAATTCGTGCTTGAAAGCTTCATCATCGGTACTGGAGGTACAGGATAGTGATAAAAATAGAAACATACCAAGTGTGATAGAAAAAATATTCCTGAAATGCATGTGTTTAAACCCAGTTTATTTTTTAAGTCTGTTGGTATTGTTTTGTTCTCTTAAACGAAATGCTTCCATCACGTCGTCCCAATTATGGCACCGGTTTATAAGGCCGGCTGGCATGATGTCTTCATCTCTGTTCCATGGCCGATCCAGAAGGGCCACAGGTATTTGCATATTGTGGGAAAGAAATCTGGCCATATCCGCAGAATCTTCCACAGCAAAGCAGAAATTCATTTGAGCAAGCGCTTCCAGAGAAATTGCAAAAGTAAATTGCAAACCCGGAATGACGCGGGAATATTTGTCCACAAACAATAAATGGTGAAAAGATATATTGTGCTTTATCAGCCACTCCTGGGTTAACCGTTTTGAATCAGGCGGACGCCCGGTTACAATGGCGATTTCATAGCCCATGCCAATAAACCAATTCAGAGATTCAACTGCACCGGCTCTGGGCTTATATGCTGTGATTACTTCAGGAGAATGGGCAATTGTCATGAATCTGGCAAGTTCTTCCTTGTCCAAGCCAAATGATATTCCCAGATCAAATGACGTAATCGCTTCAAAGGAAACGGCCTTGTCAAAATGCTTTTCAAGCAGAGAAGGAAATGTGCTGGTTGTATCTGAAATTACGTCATCAATATCAATATAAATCAGCCCGGCATTCATTTTAATAGTCTGATAATAAAAATTCAATTATGGCAGTCCCGCACCGGGAACATCAACCCGAACTGTTTCAATCCTGCCGCTGGGTTTTCTCAGCAGCCCCCTGGGCACATTGGCTGCCGTGAGCACAAACAGGGTTTTCCGGTCAGCACCTCCCAGCATACAGGCAAATGCCTGGGTTTTCACCTTTACCCGGTCAGTGACCTCCCCGCCGTGTTTTACCCGAAGTACTTCAGCGCTTCTGGGCGAAGCCACCCAGATCGCGCCTTCGGCATCCAGACAAATACCGTCCGGAACGGCATTTTCAAGGGCTGCCCACACCCTGCGGTTTGAAAGTGACCCATCCGGCTCAATGTCAAAGGCTGTCAGCCGGGCGCCAAATGTCTCGCCCACGATAAGGGTTTTGCCGTCCGGAGTAATTACCGATCCGTTGGGAAAAGCCATCTGTGCAGCTACAATGCGCGCTTTTCCATCCGGAGTTACCAGAATGATCTCTGCCTCTTTAAACGGCGCGTCCAAGGCAAGTTCAAACCCGAAATTTCCGATATAGGCTCTGCCCTGTCTGTCCACCACCATATCATTGCAATGGCATGACGCCAGATGATATAAATCGGCTACTTCTGTCAGCCCTTCCGGATCCAGGCGGAGAAGTTTTCGATCTACCATGGATACAATGAGCAGGCGCCCATCCGGCAGCCATCCAAGACCCGACGGCTGGCCAGGCACATGCACGATCTTTTTGACATTTCCATCAAGATCAACCGTCATGACGTATTTTGCGCTCATGTCTGAAAACCAGAGTTTCCCGTCATGCCATCTGGGACCTTCTGGAAAGATAAGGCCATCGATTAAAACAGTCGTCTTAAAATTCATCATTCCTCCGTGAAATTGAGTCCCTGTGCATTTCTATCGCCTGCCCAGAGGCACCTGGCTTAAATGAAACCCGCCATCAATGATTAACGTCTCACCGGTAGTTATCCCTGCTCCACTGATAAAATATAAAATCGCTTCAGCGACAATTTCAGGGGTTGCAGTCACCCCAAGGGGTGAGGCATCTTCATGATATTTTTTGATCTTTTCATAATTGTCTTTTCCAAAACCCTCCATGAGCCAGCGGCTCTGAATAAATCCCGGACAAACCGCATTTACGCGGATTTCCGGGCCCAGCACTCTGGCAAGTGAAAGAGTCATGGTCACCAGCGCCCCCTTGGATGCGGCATAGGCAATGCTGCTGCCGATGCCGGTCAATGCTGCGGTGGATGCCACATTAACAACTGCGGCCCTGCCTGTTTTTTTCATGTGCGGGGCTGCCGCACGGGTCATCTGATATGCTCCGATCACATTCACGCTGTAAATACGGATGAAGTCGTCACTGCTCAATCCGTCCAGATTGTTATGATTACAAAATTTGGTAATCCCCGCATTATTGACCAGCGCATCGATCCTGTTCCATTTTTTCATGGTTTGGGCTGTCATCCGTTGACAGTCATCATCCTTTGACACATCGGCCTGGCAAAGCAGGGTTTCCACGCCTTTTGCTTCACAGGCCGCAGCGGTTTCCTTTGCTTGTTTTTCACTTTTTGAATAATTGATCACCACATGGCACCCCTTTTCAGCGAGAAGCAGCGCCGTTGCAGCGCCCACGCCGGTGCCAGACCCGGTAACAATCGCAACTTTTCCTTTTAAGTTATCCATTCTATGAACTCCTTAGGTGTATTGAAAAACCTTTGTCTAAAGATATGCATTGATGAGATGATCAAAAATAGTATCCTATTTAGAAAAAATGGAGGGGAAATCTATCTGTTTGTTTTCTGTTTCGGCGATGTAAGAACCAGGCTGTACTGTTTTCCCATGAATATTGATGCGTTATTTTTTGAGATCTTTTATGTTTTTGCTCCCGCAGTCAGGACAGCAAATCCGCTCTTTCTCCTTGCCGTTTACGCTTAAAAGGTCGGACTTTTTACCCTGCCAGCCGCATTCATTGCATTCGATCTCAAATTCACTCATAGAATTATCCAATAGTTCAAGTAAATCATGATAGACCTTTTAAAACACAATGTTCGGTCAAATTTTTATCCCATTTCAAAATTATTTTCAATATTTTTGTTTTTAAAGCCCTGCTTTTGACATATTGTCTTTCACATAGCACCTGTGTTACAGGGCATTAAGATTTGAACTTTCAGGGAGCATCCAGTGAAGATGTTTAAATTCTGGCTAAAAATGAGTGCTGCGTTTGCCGTCATGCTGAGCGCATCCGCACTATGCAGCATCGGTGTGCTGGTCCTGTTTCCTTTTCGGAAAAAAATCGGACCCAAACTTATTCAGCAGATTGCTAAAATTGTGCTTTGGATTTTCAGAACCAGAGTTTACCTGAATCATCTGCCGGATATTCTAAAAACCAATCACAGCGGAGTTCTGATTGTTTCCAATCACTGCTGCTCTCTCGATATTCCTGTTCTGGCAGCCACATTTGGTTCCTTATTTGTCAGTAAAATCAGTGTGCTGTACTGGCCGTTTATCGGTACATTTGCCTGGCTTTCAGGCGTTATGTTTTTACAAAGAGATAAAATGGGAGAGCGGCTGTCAACGATCCGGCATCTTGCCAGACATATTGAGCCAGGAATGGTCATTGGCGTTTTCCCTCAGGGAACCACCGCATCAAATAAAACCCGTCTTCCTTTTTTCAGCGGGGTATTTAAAGTTATCGAATTAAATCCGGATATTTCCCTGCTGCCTATATCATTGGACTATGAAAATAACGAACAAATTGCGTGGGAAAACGAACCTCTTCATGAAAACGCCAAGAGGATTTGCGCCTTGAACAGGATCAACGTGCGAATCGTCCCCCATCCTGTTTTAACTATCCAGGATTATACCGGTAAAGGCGCTCGAACTATTTCAAAAATGGTGGAGCAGACTGTGCTGTCATCCCTGAGCGGATGAACATGAAATTGTTTAAGAATTTCTTTCTAAAGGAAGTTCCTTAGGCCGGGCAAAAAGAACCAGAATACCCGCAAAAACGCATAAGAGTACGGTAAGCATAAATGCGCTGTTATACGATCCGGTTGTGTCGAAAAGATGTCCGGCCAGCACAGGTCCGGTGGCTCCGGCCAGCATGGTGACGGGAGACATAAATCCCTGAATTTTCCCCAGGGATTTCGTTCCAAAATACTGCGCGCGGATGGCCGGCATTAAAGGAACATTTGCCCCGAATCCAACGCCAAAAAAGGCAATAAAAAGATATACGGTCTTCATTTCCCTGGCATGCATCAGTATTACCACGCCGATCGCCATTAAAAAATAGGCAATCATCAACAAATATCGCTTGTCTGTATAATCCCCCAAATATCCGAATGAAAGTCTTCCTGCGATACTGACAACAGTGAGAAGACCAATACTAAAAGCGGCTTTGGTTGTGGAGATACCTGCATCCGTAAGGAAGGGAATAGCATGCACAAACACCGTGGAATGCGTCATCGTCATGCAGAAAAAACATACGGCCAGAATCCAGAACGACGAAGAACCCATCGCCTGTTTTAAGGTATACCCCGTGTGCTGGGTAGAGTCATACAGGGTTCCTTCTGATTTCCGGCTGGCAGCATCTTTGTTCTCTGCACCATACGGAGCACCGTCAGGCAGCAGTCCCATTTCGCCCGGCGTGTTTTTAACCACAAACGAAAGCGGTATCACAACCACCCAAATGCTGATGCCGATAATCAGAAAGGTCACTCGCCATCCAAACTGGGTAATCAGCGCAGCAACGGTCGGCGTGCACACAAGTCCGCCGATGCCTGCGCCAACCGCTAATAATGCGAGAGCCATTGACAGTTTTTTTGAAAACCACTGGGCAATAACGGTAAAGGAAGGGATATACAGCATGGCGCTCATGCCGATTGATAGAATAATTCCATAAAAAAGGTAAAACCCAACGATTGAATTAACGAAATACATCATGGCGAAACCAAAGCCGGAAACGATCCCGCCAAACAGAATGAGGATGCGCGCCCC
>JAABPS010000141.1 GCA_011391835.1 Desulfobacteraceae bacterium | reverse complement strand
AATATAATCCGGACCTGTAACAGCGGCTACTTCTTCGTAATTAAAAGGCTGATCGATACTAATCAGTTTGGCAGCATCAAATCCTTTATCTGCTTTGGATTTCCCTTTTTTTGCTTTTTTCTGCGGGCATTCCTGGGTTTTGGTGCCGGCTTTACAGGTGGCTCCCAGTTTTTTAAAGATATCGCAGACCATATTGCCCATTTCGCAATAATTTACCAGATTTTCCGGCATCCTTACCTCAATAACCGGCATGTCTGAAGGACCCAGGCTTGCTGTGTACTTTTCCCCTGTGTGCTTGGCCACTTCCTCTGGATCAAAGGGAATATCAATATCGATAATATTAATCCTCTCTTTTTCATCTTCTTTTATCGAGAGTTCCGTTAATTTACCGGATAATGCCTGTTCGACTGTTTTTCTGAGTTCATCCGGCGTAAACGGTTTGGGAATATAATCAAGCGCACCCAACCGGATAGCTTTCATGGCGCTGTCTGTTGAGGCATAGGCTGTCATCATGATGGCCTTGGTCAACGGCCACTCTTTTTTTACAATCTTTAACAGTTCCAGCCCATTTTTACCGGGCATTACAATGTCTGAAATGAGGAGCGCGAAGCTTTCCGTGGCCATCTTATCAATAGCTTCCTGAGCACTTAACACCTGTGTAACTTCATAGTTGTTTTTGGTAAGAATTTTTTGAACGTTCGCACAAATACTTTTTTCATCATCTACAACAAGAATTTTAGCCGGTTTTTCCATGATAGCCTCCTTAGATTTATCCGTGTAATTGGCAATATTTTTCTTTTTCATATATCCTTAGCACAGTGTATGCCAACAAGTGAGTATGCATATAACTTATTGATATTAATTGATATATAAAATATTCAATACCTGAGAAATCACAGAGGTGTATATTAAAAATACACAGCAGGTTTAAAGCGCTTTTGGATTATGCGGGGTTTTTATTAGAAATGATCTATTGAAGAATGAAGTTAACCATCTGAAATACATTTGAATATGGTTATTTTTATTCCAAGAAGTAGTAGCATTGATCGGGTGTATAATAATTTTATACACTACTTTTTATAATTATACTTAGGGATGTTGTTTTGATTTTTTTATTTCGTACCTTCACTACTATTAGCAGATTGCAGTGTAACCCCATATTTTTTCATTAGATTGTGAAAATTACTCCGCTGAATGCCCACGCTTTTGGCAGCGCGGGTAATATTCCAATCATTTTTTATCAATGCGTTTAAGATAAACTTTTTTTCAACCTTTTTCACCGCTTCTTTTCGAATATTTTTCTTGGTCTGTTTAAGTTCCTCGCTGGTTGAAGGGATATTTTCGTTCTGCGGATGCATATCACTTATTTCATTCAACAGGGGAAGGTCGATCATGGAAACCTGATTCCCTTCGCACAATATAACCGCCCGTTCAATGGTATTTCTAAGCTGGCGAACATTTCCGGGCCAGTCATACTCTGTTAAGCGATGAACAGCTTCGTTGGTAAATCCTTCAATTTGTTTATCCATGTTTTGGCTGAATTGATTTAAGAAATGATAAGCAATAGGCAAAATATCCATTTTCCGTTCTTTTAATGCGGGTAAAAGGATCGGGTAGACATCAATCCGGTAATAAAAATCTTCCCTGAAAGAGCCCGATTTTACCATATCCTGAAGATTTCTATTGGTGGCAAAAATCAAACGAACATCCACTTTAAACGGCTTGGTGTCTCCTAAAGGTGTAAATTCGCGGGTTTCTAAAAAACGTAAAAGCTTGCTTTGAACCTCCAAGCTTATATTGCTGATTTCATCTAAGAAGATGGTTCCACCCTGCGCCAATTTAAAAATTCCATCTTTATCACGATGCGCATCCGTAAAAGCGCCTTTCCGGTAACCAAACAATTCACTTTCCAATAAATTGCTTGAAAGCGTGCCGCAGTCAACGGCAAAAAAAACTTCATTTTTTCTTTGGCTGTTTGCATGCACCGCCCTGGCTACCAGCTCTTTCCCTGTGCCGCTTTCACCATAGATAAGAACAGTAGAGTCCGTTGGAGCTACTTTTTGGATCATTGTAATGACTTGTTTTATTTTTGGGCTTTTCCCAATAAGCTGATGTGAGACGGATTTGCCTTTTTTGGGCTGGTTTTTTAAATGTTGATTTTGAAGGCGTGTTTGTCTCTCTTCCATAGCTTGATAAACAATGGCCCGCAACTCATCCGGAGTAAATGGTTTTGGCAGGTAGTCCAGGGCACCCATTTTCATTACTTCTACAGCGGATGAAACGCTTGCGTAACCGGTCATGACGATGACCTGAGTGTCTGGAAATTTATCCTTTACGCGCCGCAGCACTTCCATACCGCCCAAACTGCTCATTTTTAAATCTGTAATAACTACATCAAATGGTTCGGCCTCCAGCATTTTTACTGCATCGTAGCCATTTAAAGCATATTTGACCTCATAATTCATTTTTGACAGGGCTTTGATACAGCTTTGGCAGATATTTACCTCGTCGTCCACAATAAGGATACTGGGACTATTGACCGGCATTGTTTCCTCCTGTTGAGGCGTTTGCTGGAAGTAAAATTTTAAACGTAGTCCCTTTGCCTAATTTGCTTTCAACTTCAATTGTGCCGTTGTGCTGCTCGATAATGCCGTGGGTAATGGCTAACCCGAGACCGGTTCCTTTTTCTTTTGTCGTGAAAAACGGATCAAATACTCTGTCCATATCTTCTGTTGATATCCCTTCGCCGGTATCGCTTATACAGATTTCTATATTTTTATTTTCAGTGTTATAGTCAGAGGCCACCTTGATCTCTCCGTCCTCATGGGTTGCTTCTATGGCATTCATAATAAGATTGATAAGCGCCTGTTGAATTTGGCCTTTGTCCACAAAAACGGTCGGGATATTATCCTTCAGCTCAAGGGCCAGGGTGATATCTTTGAATGCAGCCTGTTTTTTGGTAAGAATCACGCTTTCCTCGATAATTTCATTGATCTTATTTTCTTTCTTGCTGGGTTCCAATTGGCGGGCAAAGTCCAGTAAACTGGTAACTATTTTCCGGCATCGAAGGGCTTCCTTGGTGATGGTTTCCATCTCTTTGAAGTTGGGATCTTCAGGATCAATCTCTTCCTGGATTAACATGGCAGTTGTCAGAATAGTGGTTAGCGGATTATTTATTTCATGCGCTACTCCTGCGGAGAGCCGGCCGATAGAAGCCAGTTTTTCCTGCCGCATCATGGCTTTTTGAGAGTTAATGTCATTGGTAATATCTCTGGAAATTTCTATGGCGCCGACAACATCATCGTTTTCGCGCAGCGGATAGGTGGAAATTGAATAATAGATTTCTTTGTTATCTTTATCCAGATGAATATGGGTGGTTTGAGATGGTTTTTCCGTATTGAGCGTTTGAATCAGCGGGCACGGATGATGTTCACCCGAGCAGGGGCTGTCCTGGTGATGGGTAATTTCATAGCAAAAACGGCCGATAACTTTTTCGCGCTTGAGACCCAGTTTGGCCAGGAGACTATCATTGATATCAACGATCCGGTAGTTATAGCCAATTACAAGAACATCTTCCTGTATCAGCTCATTGATAATGGCTTTATACCGGGTCTGGGTTTCTTGAAATTTCTGCTCTGTTATTTTCTGGAGTGCGAAAAGCCGGGAGATCTCCCAAAAGAGCTGGGCTGTCGGGTTTGCAATGGCCCGGACATTTTTCTTTTTTTTGCTAAGGATATCATTGTAGATATCCATGTTGCCTGTTAATTCGATGATGAGATCAATATTCTTTTTTTTAAAAAAGTCATTATAGTCCTGTGTAACAAAAAGCCCTTTGGTTTTTGCTTTTATAAAGCCCGGCGCGTTTTCATTTACATCGGCAACAGCAACCACCTTTGGCTTTATTTCCTGGAACTCATGACTTTCAATCAATTCTATCAATCGTTTGCATCGGGTTCCGCCCCCGACGATAGCAATGTTCATCCTAACACCTGTCGAAGATTCCCAATTTTGATCGGGCAATTCATATAAATTATTAATGACTCTGGAAGTGATGACAATCTTTTACTGATCACCAAAACTATAATGATTCGGATGAAACAAATCCGCTTTCAGACGGCTTCTTTTATTGAAAAGATCTGTGCAAAAATCTGATCATTGTCAAATCCTTTCAAATGGATGGCGCCGGATCGGCAAGACGCAACACATAATCCGCATCCTTTGCAAAGCACAGGGTTGATTTGGGCCTTCCCTGCGAACCGGCCTTCTTTGACAAACGACGGAGCGGAATAAGGGCATATGGAAATACAAGTACCACACGAACTGCAATCCATTGGATTGGTTTCAGCCACCGTACCGTTCATCTGGAGCGTTTTCTTGGCCAGAAGTGTGACCGCTCGGGTGGCAGCGGCCTGGGCCTGCGCAATAGCTTCATCCACCGGTTTGGGGGCATGCGCGAGTCCGCATATAAATACACCATCGGTTGCACAATCCACTGGCCGGAGTTTTACATGCGCTTCCATGAAGAATCGGTCGTCATTAAGCGAGACTTTGTACAGTTGTCCCAAGGGGTTTTTATCCGGCATGACAATAGCGGATGCAAGAATCAAAAGATCCGGCCGGACTTCCATTTCCCGCCGTATGGATGAATCAGTAAAAGTGATGCTCAGATCTCCTTTATCTATTTCGGCATTTAGATTTTTTTGATCATCATACCGAATGATATGAATACCCTGTGAACGGGCATCTCGATAAAGATCCTCCCGCAAACCGTAGGACCTCATATCCCTGTAGAGGATAAAGACATCCATATCCGGGTTTAGCTGTTTAAGCGCGAGGGCATTCTTGAGAGAATGCGTGCAGCAGACTTTTGAACAGTAGGGCCGTTCTTTGATCCGCGAACCAACGCACTGAATAAAGAGGGCGGACTTCAATTTTTTTATAGAAGGATCCTTTTCAATAAATTTTTTATCCAATTCCAAACCGGTGAGCACACGCGGATCCCGGCCGTATAAATACTGGTCGGGTTTATGTTCCGAAGCGCCGGAAGCAATGATGGTTACACCATGCTCAAGCGCTTCCGCCCGGCCGTTTTGATCGATAGTGGTTTTAAAATTGCCGACAAATCCCTCCACTCCTTTAATTTCAGCCTTCAGATGCACATCTATATTTTTATCAGATTGAACGGATTCTATCAGTTTTTTTAAGTTCTGCTGAATGTCTTCTCCACGCCATGTTTCATGGAGAGATCTGGCCTGGCCACCGAGTTCATTTTCTTTCTCAATAAGATGGGTGTGATATCCCTGTTTGGAGAGCATTTTGGCGGCTGTCATCCCTGCGATACCGCCGCCAATAATCAAAGCGGATTGATGAATCTCAAGCGTTGGTTCGGATAGAGGCTGGTGAAGGGAAATTTTCCCAACAGCCATTGTAATCAGCTCTTTTGCTTTTGCCGTTGCTTTTTCAGGCTCGGGCCCATGAACCCAGGAACATTGATTGCGGATATTCGCCATTTCAAAGAGGTACTTGTTGATTCCAGCATTCGTTAGTGTCTCCTGAAAAAGTGGCTCATGGGTTTTCGGAGTACAGGCGGCTACCACCATCCGGTTGAGGCCTTTTTCCTTAATAAGCCGTGCCATGTTATTCTGGGTGTCCTGGGAACAGCTGAACATATTCTCTTCCGCATACACCACAAAGGGAAGTGTTTTTACGTATTCAACTACAGACGGCACATCGATAACTCCGGCAATGTTGGTACCGCACCGGCAAACAAACACACCGATTCTGGGCGGATCTCCGACCACATTGGTTTCTATGGGGATTTCTTTAGTTTGGGTCAATGTCCAGCGTGCTGAAGACAGATCACTGCCGGCCATGCCGGCTGCAGCGCTTGATTCAATGACAGATGAAGGTATGTCTTTGGGCGCTTCAAAAGCACCACACACATAAATACCATCACGGCTGGTTTTTACCGGTTCAAAGCTTGCGGTGGCTGCAAAATCATAGTGATCAAGATCAACACGCAGTATGCCTGCAAGATCCTTGGCCTGCCAGCTTACACCAAGACCCACCGAAAGTACAACCATGTCAAATTCTTCTTCCATTCGTTTGCCGGTTTCATCGATATACCGAATCAGTTGTTTTTCCGTTGTTTCAACCGGAACGATGTTGGTAATTCTGGATTTAATGAATCGAATACCGGATTCATTTTTTCCGCGGTTGTAAAAGCGTTCAAAATCTTTACCATGTGTACGAATGTCCATGTAAAAGATGGCCGTGTCGAGGGGATGAGCGGAGTGCCCTTTGGCCAGCATCGCTTCTTTGATGGCGTAGGTACAGCAAACCGAAGAGCAGTAACCTCTGGATCCGATGTGGACATCCCGCGAACCGATGCACTGAAGCCAGGCTATTTTCTCAGGTTCTTTGTGATCAGAGGGCCGAACCAAGTGACCGCCGTAAGGTCCGGAGGAGGAAAGCAGCCGCTCAAATTCAAGGCTGGTGACAATATTATCGCTTTTGCCATATCCATAAACATCATGCCCTTTCGGGTCATAAACTTCGGTTCCACTGGAAAGGATGACGGACCCGACATGAAGGGTCAGTTCTTTTTTCGTGTCTTCAAACAGAATCGCACCGGTGGGACAGAATTTTTCACATGCTTTGCACTTGCCCTTTGTCAAGTATATACAGTTTTCAGGGTCAATGGCGTACTTAAGCGGGACTGCTTGAGCGTATTTGACATAGGCGGCTTTTCGTTGAACGAGACCTTCATCGTATTCGTTTGTGACTTTTTTGGGACATTTTTCCGCGCATATACCACAAGCAATGCATTTCGTCATATCGACATACCGTGGATGCTGAGCAATTTTAACTTCAAAATTACCGGCAGCGCCGGTGATATCGGTAACTTCTGAAAGCGTTAAAAGTTCAATATTGATATGGCGGCCGACCTCGACCAGCTTGGGTGAAATAATTCACATGGCACAGTCATTGGTCGGGAAGGTCTTGTCTAATTGTGACATGATCCCGCCAATGGAGGTGGTTCTCTCAACGAGATAAACGTAATAGCCGGAGTTCGCCGCATCTAATGCCGCTTGCATCCCGGTAATACCGCCGCCGACAACCATTATTGAACC
>JAABPS010000140.1 GCA_011391835.1 Desulfobacteraceae bacterium | reverse complement strand
ATACCCATGGCAGTTGATTCCCGCTGACTTGATTATTTAACGAACCGTATGTGTATAACGATAAGGATGAGATATCCTTTTGGGGCGTCGTCAAGCGGTAAGACACAGGATTTTGGTTCCTGCATTCGGAGGTTCGAATCCTCCCGCCCCAGCCAACATTGTTTATGGATATAAAAACCATTTGAATTTAGAAAACTGACTGAATACATGAATGATTTTATAATTTTTTCCGGCAACTCGAATCCGGTTCTCGCAAAGAAAATATGTGATTATCTTAACGTGTCTCTTGGCGGCGCAAAAGTGACGACGTTTAGTGACGGAGAGATACAGATTGAAATCAGCGAAAATGTACGTTCAAAGGATGTTTTTGTCATTCAATCCACATGCTGTCCGGTAAATGACAACCTCATTGAACTGCTTTTGATGATCGACGCTTTTAGCCGTTCTTCTGCAAGCCGTATTACAGCAGTTATTCCTTATTACGGGTATGCCAGACAGGACAAAAAGGTAGCGCCCCGAGTTCCTATTAGTGCAAGACTTGTTGCGGATCTCTTGATTACGGCAGGCACGGATAGGGTGATTACCATGGATTTACATGCCGGGCAGATACAGGGATTCTTCAGTATTCCTGTAGATAATCTATTTGCTGCTCCAGTTATACTGGATTATATAAAAAGCAATTTTAATAATAATCTTGTCATTGTCTCTCCGGATGCGGGAGGCGCTGAAAGAGCCAGGGCATTTGCAAAGCGCCTTAATGCGGATCTTGCGGTTATTGATAAACGACGCGACGCTCCCAATATGGCCAAAGCGATGGCCGTTGTTGGAAATGTTAAAGGGAAAATCGCTGTGATATTCGATGATATGGTAGATACAGCGGGAACGCTGGTTCAGGCGGCGGAGGCCATTATGAGAAATGGCGCAAAAGAAGTTCATGCCTGTTGTGTTCATCCCGTGCTTTCAGGGCCGGCTGTTGAACGTATTAACACTTCTCCGTTAAAAACAATTGTCGCTACAGATACAATTCCTTTGAATAGCAAATCATTAGGCTGTGATAAAATAAAGATTCTCTCAATTTCCAAACTTGTTGGAGAGGCTATTATTCGCAGTCATGTGGGAGATTCAGTTACTTCACTTTTTGTATAATAAAGAAATTCAGGGAGGAAATACTATTGGAACTCATAGAGCTTAAAGCTGATATAAGAGAATCGTCGGGCAATGGCCCGGCACGGGTATTGCGCAGAGAGGGCAGGATCCCCGCCATTCTTTATGGTCCGGGAAAAGATTCTGTAAAGCTGTCTGTTTCTGTAAGCGACCTGGAGAAAATTATTAAGGAACGTACGAAAGGCCATGTTTTTATTGATCTTGTGATCGGCGGCGAGAAGAAGGCAAAAAAGCAGGCCATGATTAAAGAATTGCAGACCAATCCCGCTACCCGTGACTTATTGCATGTTGATTTCTACGAAATATCAATGGATAGAAAGATCAGGGTCAAAGTACCTGTCGTGGTTGTTGGGAAAGCAAAAGGGGTGGAATTTGGAGGCATGCTTCAAATTATTTCTCGCGAACTTGAAGTGCTATGTCTTCCGGGTGAGATTCCAGAGATGTTTGAGATTGATGTTACCAATCTGAATATTGGCGATTCCATCCATGTTAAAGAAATACCATTACCGGCAAATATTGAAATCCCGGCTGAAGTGAATTTCACTGTCTTAACCGTCGTACGGCCAAAGATTGAAGAAGTGCCTGTAGAAGCGGCAGCGCCGGTGGAGGGTGAAGTAGGAGCAGAAGAAGGCGCTGAAGCAGCAGGCGAGAAAGCTTCTGAAGAAGACGAAGGATAGTTGCCTTCCCATTGTGCGAGGGCAACGAATGAAAGGATTCTTAAAGCAGGGGCTATATGCAGCCGGAAAACGTATACTTGGTCGTTGGGCTTGGGAATCCTGGCAGCAAATATAAGAAGACCCGGCATAATGTCGGATTTATGATCATCGACGAAGTCGCCAGGTTTTATTCAATTTCCGTTACGAAAAGAAAGTTTAATGCACAATTCGGATGGGGATTCATTGAAGGAAAAGAAGCGATACTCGCCAAGCCGCTGAGCTATATGAATATGAGCGGTCTGCCGGTTCGAAAACTGGCGGAGTACTTTCGAATTTCAAATGAGAATATGTTGATCATTCATGATGACATTGATCTTGCTTTTGGCAGATTGAAAATTAGAGAGAAAGGAGGGGATGGAGGACACAAAGGCGTAAAATCGTTAATTCATGCCTTTAGTGGAGGCAATTTTAGACGTTTGCGCGTAGGCATTGGACGCGGTTATGGTAGCCGCGAGGTGAATGAAAATGTTACAGAGCATGTTCTTGGCAGGTTCAGCCATGATGAAGAAGCGGTCATAGGCGACATACTTGCCCGGGCACGGGATGGCGTTGCTGAAATTCTTTGCAAAGGCGCCCGTGATGCGATGAACATTTTCAACAATAAAAAAATCATTATTTCTAATTCAACTTAAATGGAGGAACGAATGGATTATTTAATGGATTATTTACCGTTGATTTGTACGCTGGTTGGAGTTGCTGGCGTCATCTTTTCCATTATTCTTGCCGCAATTGTAAAAAAAGCACCTGCAGGCAATGAAAAAATGGCGGAGATTGCCGGAGCGATCAAAGAAGGAGCGATTGCTTATCTGAATCGTCAGCTGAAAAGTATGGGGATTGCTGGTATCATTATTTTTATAATTATTGCTTATTTTTTAGGCACAACAACCGCAATCGGATTTTTAATCGGCGCTGTTGCCTCTTTTATAGCGGGCTATGTTGGAATGAGGGTATCTGTCATTGCTAATGTAAGAACTGCTGAGGCTGCAAGAAAAGGTCTTTCCGCAGGTCTGAAACTTGCTTTTAGAGGCGGTTCCGTTACAGGCATGATTGTTGCGGGCCTTGCGCTCACTGCTGTCGCAGGTTTTTATACCATTTTGATATCTATGGGTGTGGAACCCAGACAGGCAGTCATTGATCTGGTAGCACTGGGTTTTGGCGGAAGCCTGATATCCATTTTTGCCCGGCTTGGGGGTGGTATTTTTACCAAAGGTGCAGATGTCGGAGCGGATCTTGTGGGTAAGGTTGAAGCAGGAATTCCCGAAGATGATCCCAGAAATCCAGCAGTTATTGCTGACAATGTTGGAGATAACGTAGGCGACTGCGCGGGTATGGCCGCTGATCTTTTTGAAACCTATGCCGTTACCGCTGTTGCAGCCATGCTGCTTGGAAATCTGATTTTTCCGGATATGGTAATTGCAACGGTATTCCCCATGGTCCTTGGAGCGATATCTATTATCGCGTCAATGATTGGTGTCTTCTTTGTAAGGTTGGGGAAGAGTGAATATATTATGGGAGCTCTTTATAAAGGGATGTTCGGTTCAGCCATTCTCGCGGCTATCGCATTTTATTTTGCGGTAATGTATCTTCTGCCCTATGGGATCGGGGAAATTTCCGCGGATAATATTTATTTTTCAACACTCATTGGACTGGTTCTGACGGTTGTTATCGTTATCATCACTGAGTACTACACCGGTAAACGACAACCTGTGAAAAATATAGCGCTGGCTTCCACCACCGGGCATGGAACCAACATTATCGCGGGTCTTGCTGTGAGTATGCAGTCCACTGCACTTCCAGTACTTTCCATATGTGTCAGTATATGGCTGGCAAATTATTTTGCCGGACTTTATGGTATCGCCATGGCGGCTATGGCCATGCTTTCCATGACAGGTATGGTTATTGCCATTGATGCGTATGGCCCCATCACAGATAATGCGGGCGGTATTGCTGAAATGGCGGGTCTGGATAAGAAGGTTCGTGCTGTGACCGATCCGCTGGATGCTGTTGGTAATACCACAAAGGCAGTTACCAAGGGATATGCGATTGGATCAGCCGGCCTTGCCGCACTTGTTCTTTTTGCTGCTTATACCCAGGAGTTTTCAATGCAGGGTGGCGAAGCAATGATCTTTACCCTGAACGATGTGAACGTTATCATTGGTCTTTTTATCGGCGGACTTCTTCCTTATCTGTTTGCCTCCATTGCCATGAAGGCTGTGGGTCAAGCAGGCGGTGCTGTTGTGGATGAAGTAAGGCGTCAGTTCCGTGAAATAAAGGGGATCATGAAGGGGAAAGCCAAACCTGATTACGGCGCATGTGTTGATATTGTTACAAAATTCGCCCTCAAAAAGATGATCGTCCCAGCGCTTCTTCCTGTGGTTGCTCCAATTCTGGTGGGTGTTTTTCTTGGGCCGATCGCCCTTGGCGGCCTTCTCATTGGAAGTATTGTTACCGGTGTTTTTGTTGCTATTTCCATGACAACAGGCGGCGCTGCATGGGATAATGCAAAAAAATATATTGAAGATGGAAATTATGGAGGTAAAGGCAGTGATGCTCACAAGGCTGCTGTAACGGGTGATACGGTTGGTGATCCGTATAAAGATACAGCAGGACCTGCTATTAACCCGATGATTAAAATTCTCAATGTTGTGGCGCTTCTTTTGGTTCCTATTCTGGTAAAGCTGAAGCCTATTCTGATGATAAAGCTGATGTAAATCAGGGTTGAAGGATACCAAACTTTCAAAAAAGGATTGGCATTTGATAATGCCAATCCTTTTTTATTGCTTGTTATATAAAAGTATGTTATACATTACGCTTCTGAAATTAGAACTTATGCATTAATTGTGGGAGATTTTCAGTATCTTAAGCAGATGATTATTTGTAACCTGCTGAAATAAAAATAAATTAATTGGTGTTTCAATGAATTACAAGAAGGTCAAAACGCACACTCAAACTGATAAAAAAAATATAAAAAAATTTCAGGTCGGTGATCTTGCGGTTTATCCCGCACATGGTGTTGGACGGATTGAAGCCATTGAGAACAGGGTAATTAACGGCCAAAAGCATGATTTTTATATCATGAAGGTTTTTGATAATGGGATGCTGATCATGATTCCTATTCTAAACGTGAATCAGGTGGGGTTAAGAGATGTTATCGATAAAGATGAAATCCCTAAAGTGTACGAAGTGATGAAAAGCAAAAATGAAAATTCGAATGAGGTCCAAACGTGGAATCGCAGATATAGAGAATACATGGACAAGATTAAGACAGGTTCTCTGTATGACGTTGCAGAGGTTTTCAGGGATTTATCTCTTCTTAAATTTACCAAGGACCTTTCCTTTGGCGAGAGAAAACTATATGATACCGCACAGGTATTGCTGGTAAAGGAGCTCTCAACTGCTAAAAATACTGATGAAGATACGATTATTTCAGAAATTGAATCATTTTTCATCGCAGACAATCCGGACAATCAAGAAGATTTAATAAACTGCAAAAGTTCCGGCAATTAATTCCTCTCAACCATGTCCCCCAAAGGTGATTTTTCGTTTCTTTCTGATGCGTCTGATTCCGGGAATCGCCTTGATATTGTGGTTTCTTTACACCTTCCTGATTATTCCAGATCCTATGTTGCAGCACTTATCCGCCAGGGGAGTATTCGTGTAGGTGGGGTTGAAAAAAAACCGGGATATAAGGTCTGCCAAGGTGATGAAATCAGCGGCACCATTTTGCCCCCTGAAAATTTACGATTTGAACCTGACCCGATCCCTCTTGATATTTTATATGAAGATGATGTTATTCTGGTTGTTAATAAGCAGGCTGGACTTGTAGTCCATCCTGCACCCGGCCATTACACCGGAACATTACTCAATGGACTTCTTTACCATTGTCCTGAGATTGAAGCATATGGAGACAGGATACGGGCGGGGATCGTGCACAGGCTTGACAAAGATACTTCGGGTACGATGGTGATTGCAAAAACAATTGGCGCCCATGAATTTCTCTCAAGCCAATTTAAGAGCCGAACCGTTAAAAAAACGTATATTGCCCTTGTTCACGGCATCATGGAATCAGATTCAGGGGAGATTACCTTTCCGATCGGTAGGCATCCTGTTGACAGAAAGATGATGTCCATCATCGGTGCGAAGAAACGAGATGCTGTAACGCTTTGGCGGGTTAAAGAACGCCTTGCGGATTCCACACTTCTTGAGGTGAATTTAAAAACGGGCCGGACACACCAGATACGGGCCCATTGTGGTGCGATACATCATCCGGTTGTTGGGGATTCTGTATATGGCGGCAGGCAAAATAAAAAACCGTCCGATCTTCTGAAATCTGCTGGACGGCAAATGCTTCACAGCTGGCGTTTGGGCCTGATGCATCCGAAAACGAGGAAAGATATGATATTTGAAGCGCCAATCCCCCAGGATATGGATGAAATGATCAGGTGCTTACGATCTCCATCCATCTGAATTTATTCCTCTATTATATTTCGGTTTAAACGAGAAAGAGATTTGAGAGGAATCTGACCCACTTCTTCTTATCTTCCCGAACCTGACTGATCAGATCATCGCCGTACACATAACTCCCTCGCTAAGCCCCCGGCTAAGCCGGGGAGAGTGGAAAAAGCTATGCTGTAGTATTTAATAATAAAGCTCCTTGTCGTAAGATAGAGCGGGGCTGCACCCGCAATTAATCAGAACGAAAGGAGCTATAGATGAAAAGGAGCTTATCACACACAGTCTGGGAATGTAAATACCACATTGTTTGGGTACCGAAAAAACGGCGTAAAATTATATTTGGGAAGCTGCGCCAAGAATTAAGGACAATCCTCAAGCGGCTTTGCGAGTACAAAGGAGTGGAAGTGGTTGAGGGGACTATGTGCATAGACCATATACATGTATGTTTAGCAATTCCGCCGAAATATTCAGTATCAACCATAGTGGGATATCTCAAAGGTAAAAGTGCGATGATTCTTTTCGAGAAATACAGCCGGCTGAAAAAAAATTTTAGAGGCCACAGTTTTTGGGCACGGGGATATTATGTCAGTACCGTTGGTTTGGACGAAGCCAAGATTCGGAAATATATAAAGAATCAGGAAATTAATGAGTCTGTAGAAGATAAATACGACAGTGAATTGAGTGACCCTTTTTAAGGGGGCATGTATTAAGTGCTGATTGAGAATAAGTTGATATAATATTGTTAACACAGTGCAGCACCAATTTTTATAGAGAAATATCAACCAATAATCCCTTAAGGGATGCAATTAAGAATGCCCTTTT
>JAABPS010000139.1 GCA_011391835.1 Desulfobacteraceae bacterium | reverse complement strand
GATTACCCTTGACTGAAACCGACGCGATGGTCTACATGAGAAGCATGTCGGATAACATCTGGACGGCTGCGGCAAAGTACAGGTTGGGAGAGACTGTTGCGCTGCGTCTGTTAGCCTGGTCTGATGTGGCGGAACAATATGAGGGGATCAACCGCAGTGAACTCGATGATCAGGCTATGCAGCTTGTGGAACCATGCTGGGGCGAGGTGGTAAGAGATGATAAGTAAATTGCCTTTTACGGGGTGGATAAGAAGATGAGATGGAAAAAAATATATGTATTACTGGTATGTATCAGCTTCTGGTTTATTGCCACGGCCTCTTTATATGCAGAAACTGAATCGGTCAGTAAGATAATCGATCAGTATGCCTCACTTGCCCTGTCAGCGAAGCAACAGGGCACAATAACCGTTTCAGGTAAGGATGGGTGGCTCTTCTTCGGTTCGGAACTCCACTTCGTTTCAACAGGGCCTTTCTGGGGAAAAGCGGCTGCAAAAGTCAGCAGGGCGACCAAGCCCGAATTTGCAGATCCACTTCCTGCCATCATTGATTTTCACCAGCAACTGAAGAAGATGGGCATTGAGCTGCTCCTGGTTCCCGTTCCTTCCAAAAGCGTAATCTACCCCGACTTCCTGTCCGATACATTGGAGATTTCCCGTGGAAAGCCGCCGTTGCGAATCGACAAGGAAACGCAGGTCTTTTATCAGCTCTTAAAAAAAGAAGGTATTCGGGTTCTTGACCTGACTTCATTTTTTATTGACAATCGTTTTCACAAGGATGGCGCCATATTTTGCAAGCAGGATACCCACTGGTCAGGAAATGGCTGTGTTCTCGTCGCTATGAATATTCGCGATGAAATACAGGACAGGCCCTGGTTAAAGAAGATGCACAGGTCAGCCTACACGATGGAATGGAAGTCTCTGCCAATCGAGGGAGATCTCTGGAAGGCTCTGGGGGATAAAAATATTCGCCAGGAAAATATATCAGTTCGCCAGGTTGGAACAGGACGCGCGGGGGCTCTGAAATCGATAGCTTCTGATCCCCAAAGCCCGGTTTTACTCGTGGGTGACAGCCACAACCTCGTCTTCCATTCCGGAGATGATATGCAAGCCCGTGATGCCGGCCTGCCAGATCAACTGGCCTTGGAACTCGGTTTTCCGGTGGATCTTGTCGCAGTTCGCGGTTCAGGAGCTACACCGGCTCGCGTAAACCTTCTACGTAGGGCTCAAAGAGATCCCAATTACTGGAAAAATAAAAAGCTCGTCATCTGGTGTTTTGCCTCCCGAGAGTTTACGCAAAGTGATGGATGGAAGAAAGTTCCCTTGTTGCCGTGAAAATGGAGTAAACATATCGAAAACCCTTATAAATGTTGAAGAATAAATAAAGGCGCATAGGAACGTTGTTCATGGAAAAGAATTATGATGTTCAAACAAGAAACGATAAGGTATTAACGGCAAATATTAACACAGTGAATAATAGAAATAACAACTCGCATAATTCGAAAATACCGTATGAATATCATGAAGTGAACGATAAGATGTTCCCTCATGGAACAATACATCGAAGGATATATGAACTTTCATTGAAAGCATTTAGAATTCTTACGAACGAGGGATTCAAAAGTTTTTATACCAAATCAATAAAATACCTGTTTAGAAAAAAAATCTTAAAAGTTGCAGCAGCGGATTTCAAGCCATCGACTAAAGACTTGGAAAGATTCAGGGAGGAATGTCATACATTTATATACCGTCCCAAAATCAGTATAATTCTCCCAGTCTGGAATACCGACCAGCGATGGCTCAGAGCGGCTATTGATTCGGTCATTAATCAAATTTACGATAACTGGGAGTTGTGTATTGCTGATGACAAATCTACCGAACCTCATGTGGCTGATGTTCTTAACTATTATATGAAGAAGGACGAAAGAATCAAGGTTAAATTCTTAAACGACAATCTTGGTGTTTCAAGTGCATCCAATGCGGCAATCGCTATGGCAACCGGTGAATTCATTGGATTTTTAGACCATGATGATGAGTTATTGACTTCGGCATTGTATGAAGTCGTACATTTATTAAATAAGACACGAGAGGCGGATTTTATATATAGCGACGAAATTCTCCTGGATAAATCCGGTACGCCTATCTATGCATATTACAGGCCGGACTTCTCGATAGATTATATGCTTTCTCACTGCTATATAATTCATTTTTCTGTGATTAGGACGAGTCTTATTCATAAAATAGGAGGATTTAAAAGAGAATTTAATATCTCCCAGGATTATGATTTATTTCTGAGAATACTTTCTGAAACCAAAAAAGTATACCATATACCTAAAGTTCTGTACTTTTGGAGACAGCATGGTTCAGGTTCAGGGCATGTGCTCATGTCAAATGTTATGGATTCAAGTAGAAAAGCAATTCAAGATTTTCTGAACAGGGAAGGAATTGAGGGAGAGGCTTGCAATACAGAGCACTTTAATTTTTTCAGGGTAAGACGAAAAATTAAAGGACATCCTAAAATCACAATCATTATTCCAACCAAAGACAGAGTCGATATGTTGAGGAAATGTATAGAAAGCATCGAAGAAAAAACTTTTTATAAAAATTATGAAGTAATAATAGTTGATCATTTAAGTTGTGAGGCTGATACTATAGAATATTTGAATTACCTGCAGAAGAGTAGTAATACTTTCAAAGTATTAACCTTCCAGGAGGATTTCAACTATTCACGAATAAATAATTATGCGGCTAAATATGCAACCGGTGAGCATTTGCTTTTTCTAAACAATGATGTTGAAGTAATAACTCCTGAATGGCTTGAGGCAATGCTGGAGCATTCCCAGAGGGAAGATGTCGGTTGTGTTGGAGCCAAACTGCTTTATCCGGATGGAAAGATACAGCATGTTGGCGTTATTGTCGGCTGGGGCGGAAGCGCGGAGCATATTTACAAATGGTATGAATCACGTGACATTGGCTATATGGGCCATTTTATATCAATCAGAAATTACAGCGCGGTCACGGCAGCTTGCATGATGATCAAAAAGAGTGTTTTTGATGAAGTGGATGGATTTGATGAAAGAATCAAGGTAGGTTTTAACGATACGGATTTCTGCCTGAGAGTGCAAATAAAAGGATATTTAAATGTTTACACCCCTTACGCAGAGCTTTATCATTATGAGTCAGCGACCCGGGGACAGACTTTCAAAGGTGATCCCCATCCGGAAGATTCGATGTATTTTATTAATAGATGGCAAAAAATAATTCAAGATGGGGATCCTTTCTACAATCCTAACTTGCCTTTGAACAACGAACGGACGCAGGCACAGAAAGTATTTGAAGTATTGTAACACCAATATCTTCCTCATCACCACTTCTACGGCTGTATCAACAGCTTCGTAATGCCGAGAAAACTACCTGGGCGTCACTATGATCGTCGATACAATGAGACCTTTGCATAACTATTGCGAAGGCACAGCAGGGGGTATGTGCCGTTTTATGTTCTGACGGACAATTTGTCTTAAAATCTATCAACGCCCCCTGATAGTCAATATTCAAAGCTCTTTTAATATGATCAAATTAACTATATATATGGTGATTTGTTGAATAAAAGTGTTGCAATTCTCATAATCAACTGGAAATCCTCGGCTTTACTTTTACGTTGTCTTGAATGTGTTGTCAGGCAAGAGTCTATTGAGGCTGATGTGTTAGTTTTGGATAATGGCAATGAAGATCAGTTACCGGAAGAAATATGTTCCAGATTTCCTTCGGTTCAATTTTTCAAAAGTGAAAAAAATATTGGTTTTGCAGCCGGAAACAATCTGCTCTTAAAGAAAACAAAAGGATATAATTGGATAGCGTTGGTTAATCCGGATGCTTTTCTGCAGCCGGATTGGTTAAGTAAAATGCTTTCAGCTGCAGTTAAGTATCCTGAATATTCTTTTTTAGCATCTCGTCTTCTGCAGGCTTCGAATTATGATATACTTGATGGTGATGGTGATACAATGCATGTATCAGGTTTGGCCTGGCGACTAAGTCATGGTTTTAACATTGAACATGCTGCAATTGAGCCAAGAGAGGTATTTTCTCCCTGTGCTGCTGCAGCGCTTTATAGCCGCGCTGCCTTAGAAGCTGTGGGCGGGTTTGATGAACATTTCTTCTGCTATTTTGAAGATGTCGATCTTGGATTCAGGTTGCGTTTAGCCGGTTATCGTTGCCTTCTTGTGCCGGATGCCGTGGCTTATCATGTCGGTTCTGCAACGACAGGAGGGCAGCGTGGAGATTTTGCAGTTTATCACGGGCACCGGAATCTTGTATGGACATATGTAAAAAATATGCCTGGCGCCCTTTTCTGGCTTCTTCTTCCTGTTCATATCGCCTTGAATATTGTAACCATTATCTGGTATTCTTTACATGGGCAAGGTCCGTTAATATTGAAAGCAAAATGGGACGCGATTCGCGGTATTCCCCGCATGTGGAAGAAGCGGCGCGATATCCAGAGAAAACGCGGTGCTTCTATAGGTGAAATCTGGAATATGTTGGATAAAAGCTTTTTGCCTGGATTATCAAAACTCCATTGGAGGTGTTCATAGATGTCAACTGTATCAGTCATCATTGTCAACTACAATGCCGGTGTTATATTAAATGAGGCCGTAAATTTGTTATTATGCTCGGAATCTGTTGCAAAAGTGATTGTTGTTGATAACGGCTCTACTGATCACAGCATGGATGAGATTGAACGCCTTTCTGTTTATCAATCACGTATTGAATGCATTTACAATAAAGAAAATCTTGGTTTTGCCAAAGCTTGCAATATCGGTATCGCTGCCGACGCAGAAAGCGATTATCTGCTTTTTTTGAATCCGGATTGTCTTATACATAAAGAAGACATTGAGACTTTATTGGCCTGTATGAAATCATCGCCAAAGGCGGGAATGGCAGGACCACTACTCCTCAACCCGGATGGAACAGAGCAAGCAGGAGGGCGACGTAGCATACCGACACCATGGCGGTCTTTTGTTCGTATTTTTGGACTGTTAAGTCTCAGTGAACGCTATCCACACCTCTTCTCTGATTTTCTGCTGCATCAACAGCCTCTGCCGGATGTTCCTATTGAGATTGAAGCCATTTCAGGATCTTGCATGTTGGTAAGGCGCGACGCGCTGCTGAATGTCGGCCCACTGGATGAAGGTTATTTCATGCACTGCGAAGATTTGGATTGGTTCATGCGTTTCCGCCAACAGGGATGGCAAATCCTGTTTGTTCCCGAAGCCAGAGTTTTTCATCACAAAGGTACCTGCAGTAAAACTAGGCCGGTTTTTGTTGAATTGCACAAGCACAAAGGCATGGTGCGTTTTTATCGTAAGTTTCTTCGTCATCAATATCCGTTATCACTGATGTGGATGGTAACTTCAGCGGTTTGGCTGCGGTTTGGGTTAATAGCAGCATATCACGGTGTTAAGATTGTTGGACGCAAGCTGAGACTTAGCGTCGAAGTGGATAAAGACATATTCCGAACATCAGCATCAATCCCGAAAAGCAATAATCTGTTTTCGCCAAAACAAGTGGGCATCATCGGAGCGACAAGCCTGGTTGGAGATTGTCTGCTGCCTCTATTGAAGAAGAATGGATGGCAGATAGTTGGATATTCACGGAATACGAGCAGACTAGTGGCCGATGGAGTGGAGTGGCAAGAACTCCCACCTCCTTATCAAACCTCTTTTCCCAGAATTGAAAGAGGTGTGAGCCATTGGGTTTGTGCTGCACCGATTTTAGTGTTACCTAAATATTTCTCGCTGCTGGAAGCATATGGGGTACGACGCATTGTGGTTTTGTCTTCAACCAGTCGATATACTAAGAATGAATCCCCGGATCCGGAAGAGCAGACCATGGCCCGTTACTTGGCAGAAGCGGAGGAATGTGTGCAAACTTGGGCGGAAAATCACGGCGTGGAATGGGTGATTTTACGTCCGACTCTGATTTATGACTTTAAGCGGGATAAGAATATTGTTGAGATCGCCCGCTTCATACAGTATTTCAATTTTTTCCCATTGCTTGGCAAGGCCAGCGGATTACGTCAACCCATTCATGCGTATGACGTCGCTACCGCGTGTATGGCAGCCTTGCAGGCGGAAGGCGCGGAAAATCGTGCCTACAACATTTCAGGAGGCGAAACACTTTCTTATAACGAGATGGTAACTCGCGTCTTTGCGGCGCTTGGTCGTCAGCCACGCTTTCTACATGTGCCTTTGTTAGCTTTCAGTGTTGCTGTCGCTTTGCTTCGATACGTGCCGCGTTATCGGCAGTGGTCCGCCACTATGGCCGAACGCATGAATCAAGATTTAGTGTTTGATCACAGTGATGCATCGCGTTATTTAGCTTTCAAGCCGAGAGCATTCGTGCTCTCTTCAAAAGATTTGTCGACATAAGTTATGAATGATTTAACAAAACTCCAAATTTAATGTGATATTTTGGCAAGTTAACAATCCATTTTCTAACTTAAAACAGGAGGTGCCATCGTGCCCAAATTAGTGAAGAGATTTCTTTCTTTTATTCTGGTTTTGCAACTCATCATTCCCTATTCAATTTTTGCCGCTGCGACCGGAGAATTTACATCAGTTATAGGTGATGTCAAGCAGACGCGGGGCAAGGATGTTATCAAGCCGGTTGTGAAGTCGCCTATTCAGGTTAAAGATATAATCCTTACCGATAAAGCGTCTTCGGCAATGATGGTTTTTCCCGATAACAGCATGATCAAGCTGGAACAGAATTCAAAACTTGAGATCAAGGAATTCCTTTTCAAAGAAAAATCCCGCACAGGTATATTTTCATTGGCTGTAGGTAAAATGTCGGCCACCGTGAGTAAGTTCATTGGCGGTGATAACATTTTTGAAGTTCAATCGCCATCGGCTATTGTCGGCGTCAGAGGGACAGGCTTTGAATTTATTGAGGCGTTGAATGCTGAAAAAAAGAATATGGCGACCGTCTCCTGTACGGAAGGTTCGTTAAATTTATCCGCGTTGTCCCCTGCCGGGACTGTTCTATCCACCGGAGTTCTTGAAGCGGGTCAGGTGGCTGTTATTGTTGGAGGTATCATAACCATTTCAGCGATCACGGCGGCAATCGTCGGCGCAACAGGGGCTTCGGCAACAACGTCAGGCGCCGGAACTGCTGCAGCA
>JAABPS010000138.1 GCA_011391835.1 Desulfobacteraceae bacterium | reverse complement strand
GGCATATATTGTATAAACTTCGATCAGCGGTTTTATTTAACTATATCAAACTTTTTTCATTAAACTCTATGAATTGCCGTATTAAATTGTAACCGTTTATTTAAACCCAAAAAAAGGAGGTTAAAAAATGGAAAAAAGATTACTGTTTATTTTGCTTGGGATAGTGAGCATAGCGCTCATAACTTCTTGCGCTCCTCAGAAATATGTTCACAAAGAGGACCCCACATTTTCGTTTGATATTCCCAATAATACAGCATCTGACACTAAGCGGTTTGATTCAGAAGTTGTTCGTTTAGGCGGCACAACAAATCCGTATAAACTGCCCGCGTATGTGGTATCTGTCTTTGACAAACCAGATGGTTTTACGCTTTCAGATGCGGGTCAGTTTGCTGCTGATGATTTTCAAAAATCCTACCCTGCTGCATCCCGTTTTTCAGTACTCGAACAAAAAACTGTAAAACTGAATGACGGCTCCGATGCCCAGGCCATCAAACTTAAATGGAAGTGGACAGACATGACAACTGTTCTTAAAACCGCAAGCGTGGTCGCTGTTAAAGGAAATAAAGTAATTCATTATTCAGCCACAACGATATATGCGGGAGGAACTTCCATGGAGGAGCTGATGACGAATGTTATGACCCTGCAGTTGAAATAATATTTTTCTTATCTCTTTAATTTAAACAGTTGAGCCTCTGCCTTCGATACCGTTGGCAGCGGCTCAACTTATTTCCACATCATTCGTTTACCTGAAATTTATTATCCCCGAAATTATAGCAACCCCGTATATCCATCAAATTCTATTACAGTATTAGAAGCTCATTTTTAAAATCTATTTAACTTTTCAATAAAATAGCCAATAATGGAATAAAGGGATTTATTACTTGCTATTCTTTATGGTATATGATTATGATAAATCAAATGAATTGGAATCAGCGGCTATGAGGTTGACCATCTGCCAACTGCTTTTCTTAGGAAATAAGAACGTTTTTTAAAAGCCGCAGTAGATACTGGCTACTCGTTTAAACCCAACAAAAAGGAGGTTTTAAAATGAAAAAAGGTTTATTGTTTGTTTTTATTATTCTTGGGTGTATGACCCTTGTAATGTCCTGCGGTCCTCAGAAATATATCCATAAAGATCCCGCATTCTCTTTTGACATCGTTTCCAGTTATACAAACGAAAAAAAGGATCATGCTGCGGAAGTCGCCCGATACGCTGCGCCAACACAGTACAAGATACCTGTTTATGCCGCAGCAGTACTTGATAAACCCGAAGGTCTTGCTCTGGCTGATTCGTCCGAGGTTGTTATTGATGTATTACAAAAAGCATATCCTGCCGCATCCCGCTTTACAGTATTAAAACAAAACACCGTGAAACTCAGTGACGGAACCGATGCCCAGGCCATGGAATTAAAATGGAAATGGCAAGACGGTGTCAATACTCTTAAAAGCGTGTTTGTCGTTGCTTTTAGCGGCAACAAATTGATTTACCTCTCAGGTACAGATCTCTTTGCCAGCGCGACCTCCATGGATGAACTGATGAAGCAATGCATGACCCTTACATTAAAATAGAAAAGAATACACGCTAACCACTTAGAGAGATAATTCCCGCCGTTCGCGTTATAGACGGTAGCG
Source organism: Desulfobacteraceae bacterium (assembly GCA_011391835.1). Classification (GTDB taxonomy): domain Bacteria; phylum Desulfobacterota; class Desulfobacteria; order Desulfobacterales; family JAABPS01; genus JAABPS01. The sequence continues at coordinate 5,550 of JAABPS010000138.1, read as the reverse complement.
GTGGGAATTATTAAAAATGCCTCAAGGATGTCTTTGTAAAATGTTTTTAACTACCCACTTATTTGTTTAAAATCATTTTACAAAGATTTCATTTGAAGGTTTTTTCTGGCAGGTGATGACAGTAAACGACAAAATATTTTGTTGAAATAAAAATCGTTATAGTGTTATCAGATTCCCTATAGAACTATCGATCTCTAAAAACAGGAGAAAAATAAAATATGAAGGTTTATCTTTTAAAACGGTTTGCTTTTGCCTTTTTTACCATGTTTGTTGTCATTACCATTGTCTTTTTTCTCTATCGATCCGGCGAAGCAGATCCTGCACACATTATGCTTCCTCCTGATGCAACTCCAAAAGATCATGAAATCCTCACAAAAAATTTTGGGCTGGATAAACCGCTCATTATTCAATACTTCAGTTTTTTAAAAAATGCGGCCCGGGGTGATTTCGGCAAATCATTCAGATATAATGAATCCGCTGCAAAAGTCCTATTTCAACGATTTCCAGCCTCTCTTCAACTTGGCGTAGCAGCGTTCTTGTTTTCAGCCATCGTGGGCCTGGCAATAGGTATTTTATCAGCCGTTCATAGAGACGGATGGGTTGACAGGGTTGGTCGAGTTATCGCCCTTGGCGGAATGTCAATTCCTTCCTTCTGGCTTGCCGTCATGCTGATGCTATTTTTCGGCGTCACCCTTGGCTGGCTTCCTGTATCCGGACGTGGTGAAGGGGGTCTGTTAGACACTCTGCGCCACATGATTTTGCCAGCCTTCTGTTTATCAACATATCCCATTGCCCTGATTACTCGGCTGAGCAGGTCCAGCATGATTGATGCGCTGAAAAGCGACTATGTCGTTATGGCAAGAATCAAAGGTGTTCCTGAATTTTATGTTAATATCGTTCACGCATTTAAAAATGCAAGCATAACGCTTATTACGATTATGGTGCCGATGTTTGTTTATATGATTCTTGGAAGCGTTGTCATCGAAACCATTTTTTCATGGCCGGGGATAGGCAGGCTTGTCATTGAAGCTACTTTTGCCAGAGACTACCCAGTGGTTCAGATTTTTATTTTGTTAATTACCTTTTTAATTACGACTGCATATATTGTTGCAGATGTTTTATATGCAGTGGTTGATCCGCGTATCCGATTTCAATAATACCTCGCAATCAATATTTAGGTATAGTGTGGCTTATTAAAGAATTACCAAATTAAGGAGAAGGAGAATACGGTGAAAGAAAACGGACAAGATATCTCTCAAGCCCTATCTATAACACCCCCCGACGTAACAGAAAAAAAACTCAAGGTCAGGAAACCCTATTTGGGGCTTTTCTTTCTTGGTGTTTTCTTTTTTATGGTGATTTTTGCTGACCTCATATCCCCCTACGATCCGTTTGCAAGTGATTTAAGCAAAGGCACACTTCCTCCATCTTGGCAGGAAGGGGGAACTGCCGCACATCTTTTGGGTACCGATTTTCTTGGACGCGACCAGCTTAGCAGAATTATTCATGGATCCAGAATGTCTCTGGTGGTCAGCGTTGGATGTATCCTTATCTACGGAACCATTGGAATTATTCTTGGATTGATCTCAGGTTTTTTTGGCGGGAAAACAGATATGTTTATCATGAGACTCTCCGATATATGGCAGTCCGTCCCCGGATTGATCGTGATTCTGCTTTTAGTAAGCGTGATTGGCGCCAGTGCAAAAACCGTGATTATCTCCATCGGGATTACCGGCTGGCCTCAATTTGCACGAGTCGTACGCGGTGAATGCCTGAGTTTAAAGGAAAGAGATTTTGTGCGCTTGGCCAGAGTCGCCGGTTGCAGCAATTTTCAAATCATGGCTTCCCACATTTTCCCAAATATAATAAATACCCTGCTTGTGTTAAGTACCATACAGATTGCAGGCATCATCGTTTTATCCGCCACGCTAAGCTTTCTTGGTCTTGGCACCCAGCCCCCGTCTTGTGATTGGGGTCTTATGCTGGCAGAAGGCAGACAGTATATTACATACGCATGGTGGCTTGTCACATTTCCCGGGATTGCTATTGCAATCACAGTCATCGGCTTTAATCTGACAGGCGACTGGCTAAGAGAAATATTAGACCCAAAACAAATGCTCAGATAACAGGAAAAAATACTATGGCTTCTCAAAAGGACATACTCCTTCAGGTTAAAGATTTAAAAACATCTTTTTTTACCAAAAAGGGAGTTATCAAAGCAGTTGATGGTGTTAGTTTTACAGTAAAAAAAGGCGAAGTTATTGGACTGGTCGGTGAATCCGGAAGTGGGAAAAGCGTGACGTCTTTATCGATTATGCGGCTGGTGCCTCAGCCGGCCGGCAAAATTGTATCCGGTGAAATTCTTTTTAAAAATGAAAATCTTCTGAATAAAAGTGAAAGTGAGATGCGGGAGCTTCGGGGCAATAAACTGGCCATGATTCTTCAGGACCCGATGGTTTCACTGAATCAATTATTAACCGTTGGATATCAAATCGGCGAAACATTTAAGTATCATGGGAAAGCGGATGGATCACTTCTCACCAAATGTATCAATATTTTAAAAAAGGTAAAGGTGCCATCACCTGAAACCCGGGTAAATAATTTTCCGTTTCAGTTCAGCGGCGGAATGTGCCAGCGAGTCCTTATTGGAACAGGAATAGCCAACAACCCCGAACTTCTTATTGCGGATGAGCCTACAACAGCCCTGGATGTTACCATCCAGGCACAGATATTAAAATTGATGAAAGACCTTCAAAAAGAGATCAATGCGTCGATTATCTTGATTACTCATGATCTTGCTACCATCGCCCAAATCTGCTCAAAAGTGTATGTCATGTACGGTGGAAGAATTGTTGAAAAGGCGCCGGTCAAGGATTTTTATCATGACCCGCAGCACCCTTATTCTGAAGGGCTCATTAAATCCGTACCCGTTCTGGGTAAACGGGTTAAGCGCCTGTATGCCATCGAGGGCCAGCCACCCAACCTGATCAATCCTCCACCAGGATGCCGATTTGAGCCCCGATGCAGCAAAGCGAAAAAAGTCTGCTCTCAAAAATATCCTCCGGAAGTTGAATTAAAAAAGGATCACCAGGTATCTTGCTGGCTTTACAGTTAAGGAGAACTCGATGTCAAAAAAGAAAATCATCTCAGTTGAAAACCTAAAGAAATACTTCCCGATTACCAAGGGTTTTATTTTTACCAATGTGATAGGAAATGTCAAAGCGGTAGATAATATCAGCTTCGATATTTTAGAAGGGCAGACCCTTGGGCTTGTGGGTGAATCCGGTTGTGGAAAATCAACAACTGCCAACGTGCTTCTGGGTCTTGAACCGCCAACTTCCGGCCAAATTAAATTTCAAGGCGAAGATATCGCCCAATTTTCAAAAACTCAGTTATTTTCTTTCCGCCGAAATATCCAGGCTGTTTTCCAGGATCCTTTCCGCTCGCTTAGCCCCAGAAAAAAAGTTAAGCAGATTATTTCAGAACCTATGAGTGTTCACAGGGTTGGGTTAAGAGAAATGCAATATGAACGCGTCATGGAGCTTCTTTCACTTGTTGGGTTAAGCCCTGAACACGCGGAGCTCTACCCGCACGAATTCAGCGGTGGGCAGAGGCAGCGGATCGCAATAGCAAGGGCATTATCCCTGAACCCTAAAACGATTATCCTTGATGAACCCCTTTCAGCCTTAGATGTGTCCATTCAGGCTCAAATACTAAATCTGCTTATTGACCTTCAGAAAAAATTTAATCTGACATTTCTCATTATTTCACATGATTTGGCTGTTGTAGAGCATATTAGCGATAACATTGGCGTGATGTACCTTGGCATATTAGCAGAGATAGCGCCCAGCGATAAATTATACAGCAATCCCAAACACCCTTATACGGTAGCACTTCTTGAATCAGTTCCAATTGCAGATCCGGACGCCAAGGTAGAAGTAAGTCTTGAAGGTGAAGTGCCCAGCCCCCTGAATCCTCCGCCTGGTTGCCGGTTTCATCCCAGATGCCCAAAGGCAAAGGCTGAATGTAAAAAAACCGAGCCCGAAATGAAAGAAATCACTTCAGGCCATTTTGTGAGCTGCCATCTTTACTAAGACAAACAGCATAAAATAAGCCGGGCTATTATTTATAGTATGCCTGGCTTTTTTATTCACATTCAACTGCAAGCGAACCCTTTTACATTGATTTCAAGGCATTTTTCATATCGCTCATCGAAACCCTGTCAACAAGTGCACTTCCAATACTGCTGATCAGCACAACGTAGATATGATCTCCCTTCTTTTTTTTATCCTTCTTTATTGCATCAAGAATTTTTTCTTTATTCATCTGTAACCGTATTGGAAGGTTTAGTTTTTCTAACAAAGACCGGATACGTCCGGCATCCGTTTCAGAAAGAAGCCCTTTGCGTACGGAAAGACTACTGGCGAGCATCATTCCAAGACTTACCGATTCACCATGAGGCCGCTTCTCTATTTTCTCTATTGCATGTCCAAATGTATGCCCGAAATTCAGTATCCGCCGCTCTCCTTGCTCTTTTTCATCTCTGTTTACTATGTCGGTCTTTATTAAAACAGAGCTGTAAATAAGTTCTTCAATAATGTCGGATTCTAAACAGAGCGCATGTTTATAGTTTTTTTCCAGATATTCAAATAATCGTTTATCTTTAATAACTGCGTGTTTCACAATTTCCGCAAACCCGCATGCAATTTCATCTTTGGGTAAGGTTTGCAATAGGCGTTGATCACAGACAACAAATTCCGGTTGATTAAAAATACCCACCATATTTTTATACCCTTGAAAATTAACCCCATTCTTCCCGCCCGTACTCGCATCAACCTGAGACAGCAAGGTTGAAGAAACAAAGCCGAATCGAACGCCCCGCATATACGTTGACGCCGCAAATCCCGTTATATCGCAGACAATACCGCCACCAATACCGATGATAAATGATGATCTGTCTGCGCCTATTTCAACCAGCCGTTGGTATATCGTTTTGACCGTATCCAGATTCTTTATTTTTTCACCGGTCCCAATTTTAATAATATCGGCTTCCGGGAAATCTTTTCTATAGATCCGCCATACATTTTTATCTGTAACAATGACCGGTTTTGTTTCGGGCAAATACTTGCTTAAATTCACAAGTTTTTCGCCGATGAGTATTTTTGAGTTTCCCGTACTACCATGAATTTCAATTGTCTTCACCTGCTATCCTCCATTTGCTCTGTATGTTAAACACACAAGGATGCAAATTGATCTGCCTCTTAATATGACAAAGCTCCAACACATTTAAATCATTCATATTCTATTTTTCTGCAATTATCAAACTCATTATCATTAAGAAAATGACCTTTTTTTTAATGCGTGCAACCAAATGATTGCCTGAACCCGTATGTTTTGATAGCTTTAAGAGAGTAAAAATTTTGAATTGTAACCTTAGGGCGTTGTTTTGAAAAAACATCATCATATCATTCAACAAATCGAATCGCTTTTAGCTGGAGCATTTACATCAGACATTCTTTTCGCTAAACGCAAACTGGCTCATGTAAAGCA
>JAABPS010000137.1 GCA_011391835.1 Desulfobacteraceae bacterium | reverse complement strand
TCTTTAAGCTCTTTGCCACATCCAGGCCGTTTATGGAAGGGAGCATCAAATCGATGATGATGAGATCTGGCAAGACAGCATGAGCCTTTTTAATCGCTTCTTCTCCTGTCGATGCACAAATGACCTGATAGTCTTCTTTGCCGAGATTGATCCTGAGCAGTTCAAGAATATCTTCTTCATCATCAACAACCAGTATTTTTTTCCCAGTCATACTAACAACCCGTATTTTTCATTGGCATGAGATCAATAAAATTCGTGTCAATATAAAGCGTATATTGTCTGAAAGATAGTGCCTTTATAATATCAAAATTTTCCATGCCTGACAATTTCTCCTTCAATCATATAAATTACTTCTTCGGCAATATTGGTGGCATGGTCTGCGACCCGTTCAAGATGGCGTGAAATAAAAAGGAGATTGATAAGAAATTCGAGTGCATTTGAATTTTTTTCCATGGCATCTTTAATTTTGATATATGCATCTCTATTTATTTTATCAACCTCATCGTCCATCAATAATGTTTTAAAGGCCAAGTCAGTGTCCATATTCACAAGCGCGTCAAGGCTTTGTTGAAGCATTAATTGAGTTTTATCTGCCATTGTTGAGTAGTCAAAAACAAATTCATGTTGATTCATTTTAGCAATAATCTTCACTCGTTCTGCGATGTTTACCGACTCATCCCCAATGCGCTCAAGATCGTTGTTAATTTTAATCACAGCGGTCAAAAACCTTAAATCAACAGCTACCGGTTGATGGAGCGCCATTACTTTTAAACATTCTTCTTCGATTTCTACTTCCATATCATCGATTTCAAGGTCTAACTCAATGATTTGATCCGCAATATCTGCATCCTTTTGTTCGACAGCTCGAATTGCCATCCTGACCCTTTCTTCCACAAGCGCGCCCAGTGATAGAATTGCCTTTTTTATTTTATCGAGTTCTCTTTGAAAATTTTTCGTCATATGAATTTCCTCATTTTTCTGAAGCTTTCTGGTTTCAGTCTCTTTCTAAAATCAGTGTGAATTTTAACCAAAACGTCCGGTGATATAGTCCTCGGTTTCCTTATATCTGGGGCGCGTGAAAATAATATCCGTATTTCCCGTTTCTATTAATTTTCCCATATAAAAAAAAGCAGTGGTATCAGAAATCCTTGCAGCCTGCTGCATGTTGTGAGTGACAGTAATTATGGTGTAGTTTGCTTTAAGTTCCTGGATGAGTTCTTCTATTTTTTGAGTCGCGATAGGGTCAAGAGCTGAACAGGGTTCGTCCATAAGAAGGACTTCGGGTTCGACAGCGAGCGCACGGGCGATACAAAGACGCTGCTGCTGGCCGCCGGACAATCCAAGTGCTGATTCATTCAGCCTGTCTTTTACTTCATTCCAGAGAGCGCTCTGCTTCAGGCTGTTTTCAACATGTTCGGACAGCGTGTTTTTGTTCTTTATTCCTTTGATCCTGAGCCCGTAAGCTGCGTTTTCAAAAATAGTTTTAGGAAAGGGGTTCGGTTTCTGAAAAACCATACCAATACGGCTTCTAAGCGAAACGACATCGACATTTGAAGCGTATATATCTTCATTGTCCAGAAGGATTTTTCCTTCGACGCGGCCAATGAGTATAAGATCGTTCATTCGATTCAAACACCTCAGGAATGTGCTTTTGCCGCATCCGGAAGGACCAATCAAGGCCGTTACCTGGTTACGGGCAAAATCAAGGGAGATATGTTGCAGTGCTTGAAATTTTCCGTAATAGAAATCAAGATTTATTGTTGACATTTTAATTGGAGAGTCCATTTGATTCTCTTTTTTATCTGTAAATTTATTATGATCATTAAATCATTTTTCGACGAAGCCAGGACCTGTAAATAATAGAAATAAGGTTCATCCCAAGGACCAGTGTAATAAGCACAAGAGCTGTTCCGTATTGGAGATGCCGTGTGGCCTCGATTTCAGTACCTGCAGTTGCCAGCACATAGATATGGTAGGGCAGAGCCATGATTTCATCAAAAATTGATGATGGAAGATCCGGGGTAAAGAAGACAGCCGCAGTAAACATAATTGGCGCTGTCTCTCCCGCCGCTCTACTGATACCGAGGATTCCACCAGTGAGTATCCCCGGCAGGGCGGCTGGAAGCACCACTCTGAAAATGGTTTGAGATTTTGTCGCGCCCAGACCGAAAGAGGCTTCTCGATAGGAATTGGGCACTGCTTTGAGGGCTTCTTCTGTGGTGCCGATAATCACGGGTAGAGTCATAATGCCAAGTGTGAGAATTCCGGCAAGCAGGCTGACGCCAATTTTCATCCAGATAACGAAGAAGGCCAGTCCAAAAAGCCCAAAAACAACCGAAGGTATGCCTGCAAGGTTGTTAATGCCAAAGCGAATCATCCTCAGGACTTTTCCGGTGGCTGCATATTCATTCAGATATATTGCTGAGGAAACACCAATGGGCAGCGAAAATGCAATAGCGCCCAGCCCCAGGCAAAACGTGCCTACAATACATGGAAGGATCCCGCCCTTTGTCATAGAATCCATGGGTGGTTGTGTCAAAAAGGTCCAGTTAATCGCGTGCCAGCCGTTGGAAACAATGAAAGTTGTAATTAACAGGAGACAAATTCCATTAATTGCCGCAGCCATTCGAAATATAAAAAACATCGCCTGTTGAATAATTTTTCTCAAATTTTTATGCTGAATTTTTGCTTTCATCTCAATTTTATATGATTTTTATAGGCTTGCTTCACCGGATTGCCTGTATTTGTGCGATATGTGATCCGCAATAAGATTAAAGGATATTGTCAAAAGAAAAAGTATGATACCGGTGGCAAACAACGCGTGATAATGATCTCCTCCAAAAGGGGCTTCTGCCATTTCAGCGGCAATATTGGCTGGAAGTGGCCTGACGGGATCAAATATCGATCCGGGAATCATGGCAGCGCCACCTGCCACCATTAAGACAACCATGGTTTCACCGATGGCTCTCGACATACCGAGGATGATGGCAGCGGCAATGCCGGAGATGGAGGCCGGAAGAATAACACGAATAATCGTTTCCCACTGTGTGGCCCCAAGAGCAAGAGAGGCTTCCTTCAGGTTTTTCTGTACGCTGAATATGGCGTCTTCGGAGATACTGCAGATAGTTGGTACGGACATAAAGGCAAGCATTAAAGACGCGTTACAAAGGTTCAGACCTGTCGGAATATCAAAGACTTCCTGGAGAAACGGTGCGACAACCACCATCCCGAAGAACCCAATGACAACTGATGGAAGGGAGGCCAGCAATTCCACCAAAGGTTTTACGACCTCTCTTATCCCTGGCCTGGCTATTTCTGCCAGGTATATGGCAGTCATCACACCGAGCGGAATGGACATAAGCGCGGAAAAAATGGTTACTCCCAAGGATCCGATAATTAGCGGGAAAATGCCAAAATCCGGTGGTTCAGAGGTCGGATACCAGAGTTTTCCAAATACAAAATCTTTTACAGAAACCTTGGTAAATATCGGAAGCCCTTCAATAAACAGGAACATCATAATCATAAAAAGAGATGCAATGGAAATGGTGGCGACAGAGAAAAAGAAATAATTCACCCGGCGCTCTTTTATTTGTATCTTTAGTGTCATGATGTTTTAATCTGTTTAAAAAAAATTGAAGCAATGGTCAATAAATTTTCCATTGCTTCAATTTAGAGTGGTTTTTAATAAAGTGGAACGAAACCTGCTTTTTTTACCAGAGCCTGCCCTTTTTTCGGGTGAAGGGTGAAAATGATGAATTTAGCCACTTCATCGGCAGGCCATTTGTTCGTAAACATGTAAAGCGGTCTGCTTATCGGAAATGTTCCATCCAATGTTGTTTTCTCAGAACCGGCAATTTTATTCACTGAAACCGCTTTTAGGTTTTTGTTTAAGTAACCCAAGCCGATATAGCCAATTGCGTTTTTATTTTTCGAAACATTCTGAACGACAGCGCCGCTGGAGGCTTGAAGAAGTGCGCCGCTGTAAACTCTTTCTTTTTTCATAACTTTCTCTTCCCAAACTTCATAAGTGCCTGAAGATGTGTCGCGGGAGACAACCACGATTTCCCTGTCCGGACCGCCTACCTGTTTCCAGTTTGTGATTTCTCCTTTATAAATAGCCTTTAATTGATCGAGTGACAGATCCGAAATGCTGTTACTGGAATGAACAACGGGTATAATACAGTCATATGCTACACTAAAAGGAACCGGGTAAACTCCCTTTTCAACGGCCAGTTTAACCTCTGTATCTTTGATAAACCGTGAGCTGTTCGCGATATCGGTCGTTCCGTCAATAATGGCTTTAATGCCATCTCCTGAACCGCTGCCAGAAAGGGTTATCTTTACGTCGCGATTCTCTTTCATGTACGCTTCAGCGATTTTTTGAGCTATGGGCAATACTGTTGTAGATCCTTTTATCACAATATTGCCAGCCCAAGCCGAATTCAGCAGTAACGTAAAAACTAAAATTAACGTGCTAACAATTACTTTTTTCATTTTAATTTACCTCCTTGGTTTTCAATAATTGGGTTATTTGTTTCCATCTTTCGTTAAACATTATAAGTCTCATTTATTCGAATATTGTTAGGACTAAATTATGTTTTCGTTAAAATAGTCTATTTCAGGAACTCGCGTAAACAGTGGAAGAAGAGGAATTGAATAAAGGGTGTTTATAAAGAATGAATATATTTCAATTTCCTTACACTTTCAATCTGTTAGTAAGGCGCATTTTAAATGGCTAAAAATCAAATAACGACAATATGTTAGAGATGTTTATTGAAATATTTTTATATCGGATCCCAACTTGGTAAGTTACATTTTATAACTTTGGAATATTATTTAGAAAGGATTAAAAAAAATACTTAATGCCTGCGCATAAAAAGTTAGATGCGCCGTAATCGCTGTCAATAAGACCAAATATACTGGAACGATGATGGACGCGGATAACGAATGCCCAATCAGGTAATTCAGAAAGCCCGAAGGTTAATTCATATAACAGGTAGTTCATGGTTCTGCCGGCGTCTGGATCCTTTTCAACTACAGGGATTTCTGTAGCATAGGAGATACCATCGCCTACAGCAAAGCTCGTATCAATATATTTATCCCAGGGGAAAGGATGCCAGCGAAGAATCAGAAGGGCATTAAATTCCCAATGATCCATTGTTCCAAAGTGTTTTGCAACCTGGCCTTCCGCTTCAAGTCCGATCCAATCCTCATACTGCCAAAGTTCTCTGCCAAGGGCGATGGCAGCAATATACGTGTCATCTGGAAACGTCGCCTGAAAGCGGAATATGTCGAGAAGGCGGTCCTGGAAATGGGCGCCGCCGTAAACGGTTAGAAACCAGCGATGCGTGTCCTGATTCTCAGCGGTTTTATTATCTTCCGCCTGCGCATAGGGTATAAAAATAATTAGCAGGATGGATGCGATCATGTATTTCAAGAAACAGAATAAAAAACATTTTTTCAATGAACAAAAAAGATTTTCTATTTTAGCAGGTGTAAAAAATTTTCTTTTCAAAAGTTATCTCCATTAAAAAATAAAGGGACATTAACGGAGCATCATAAAATAGTCAAGTAAATTAAATGGGTTTGGGATAGCCTCCATTTCTTTAATTGAAAATGATTGACATCCGTTAATTTTTGAAATAACTTAGTGTTAAACCAACACTAAGTTGCCTTCATGATAAAAAAGGATAATCAATACAAATTCGCCGTAATTGCTACGGATATTGTCATTTTTTCCGTTAAAGATGAAGAACTAAATGTTCTTTTAATTGAAATGGGGAAAAAGCCTTTTAAAGGGTTATGGGCGGTTCCCGGCGGATTAGTCAAACCAACTAAAACAGTAGATTCATCAGCAAAACGAAATCTGCACAACATGATAAAAATGAAGGATGTTTATTTAGAGCAATTATATACGTTCGGCAAAATTGATAGGGATCCGTATGGCAGGGTGGTTTCTGTTGCCTATTTTGCCATTGTGCCCGATTCAGGCATACATCTTCAAACAGTTAAGCATGATACATCTGTTGATTGGTTTCCTATTTCCCGCCTGCCCAAACTGGCATATGATCATGGTGAAATAATTCATGCTGCATGTGAGCGGCTAAGAGCGAAGCTTACCTACACAAATATTATGTATTGTTTACTGCCTGAGGAATTTACGTTAAGTGAACTGCAAAAAAGGTACGAAATTGTATTATACAAAAAATTAGACAAAAGAAACTTCAGAAAAAAAATCGGAGCCTTTAATTTAGTTAAAAAGACAGATAAGAAAACGCTGGGAAAGCCTCATCGGCCTGCTAATTTATTCCAATTTTCAAAAAAGAGACCTGAGATTATCCCTTTATTTTAAAGGAGGTGGGTTATGCAACCTGTACCCATTATAAATGCCCCAAAAACAGCGGATGTCATTAGACAGTCTCCACAGTACACAGCAGAAAAACGAAATGAAATGATACGCCGAATCAAACAGCTTCTTCATGAACAGGAGGCCGTTCTTGTCGCGCATTATTATACGGACGCAGATCTCCAGATGATAGCAGATGAAACAAGCGGTTATGTATCTGATTCCTTAGATATGGCTCGATTTGGCCATGAACATCCGGCAAAAACCATCGTTGTTGCCGGCGTTCGATTCATGGGAGAGACAGCAAAGATCCTTAATCCTGAAAAACGTGTTCTTATGCCCACCTTAGACGCAACATGTTCTCTCGATATCAGCTGCCCTGCAGATGAATTCCAAGCGTTTTGCGAAAAACATCCAGACAGAACGGTTGTTGTATATGCCAATACCAGTGCTGAGGTAAAAGCCATTTCTGACTGGGTGGTAACATCGGGCATTGCACTGGATGTAGTGAATTATTTACATGAAAAAGGGGAAAAAATTCTGTGGGCGCCTGACAAACATCTGGGACGATATATTCAAAAGGTCACCGGCGCTGATATCGTGTTATGGCAGGGTCTTTGCGTCGTACATGATGAATTCAAGGTGCGTGCCTTGAGGCAGCTTATGGCCGTTCACCCGAACGCAAAGGTTCTGGTACACCCTGAATCACCTGAAAAAGTAATCGAGCTCGCCCATGTGGTCGGATCCACTACACGATTAATAAAAGCAACCCATGAACTTCCGGATAAAGAATTTATTGTTGCTACAGATAAGGGTATTTTTTATAAGATGCAACAGGCTGCTCCGGATAAAATTCTTATTGAATCACCCACAGCCGGTGAGGGTGCTACCTGTTCAAGCTGTGCCCATTGTCCGTGGATGGCCATGAACAATCTGAGCAACCTGGCCCATGTTCTGGAAACAGGAGACAATG